>USDF01000001.1 GCA_900553405.1 uncultured Clostridium sp.
GTTTGATGGTTCAAAATATGATTTTGAAGAAAATGTAAGACTTACAAAAGAAGTTGTAGATTATGCTCATAGCCATGGAGTGGTAGTAGAAGCTGAACTTGGAAAACTTGCAGGAATAGAAGATGATGTAAATGTAGCAGCTGATGATGCTATGTATACAGATCCAGAACAAGCAAAAGAATTTGTAGAGAGAACAGGATGCGATTCTTTAGCAATAGCTATAGGAACAAGTCATGGCGCTTACAAATTCAAAGGAGAAGCAAGATTAAGATTTGACATACTAGCAAAAGTAAAAGAATTAATACCAAATACTCCAATAGTATTACATGGAGCATCAACAGTTATACCAGAGCTTGTAGAAATGTGCAATAAATATGGTGGAGATATACCAGGAGCAAAAGGTGTACCAGATGAGATATTACATGAAGCAAGTTTAAAAGGAGTTTCTAAAATAAATGTAGATACAGACTTAAGATTAGCTATGACAGCACAAATAAGAAAAGTATTTGTAGAAGAACCATCTGCATTTGATCCAAGAAAATATTTAACACCTGCAAGAGAAGAAGTAAAAGCCACTGTTTCTCACAAAATGAAAGATGTATTTGGATCAGCTAACAGAATTTAAATTTTAAAATATAAAACAAATTATAAAATAAAAAATCTCTGGATTTATTCAGAGATTTTTTTATGATTGATATTTTTCAGATAAATGTTGCTTAATTCTTCTTTCAGCATCTTTTTTAGCAATATCCTCACGTTTATCATATAATTTTTTACCTTTTCCAATACCAAGTTCAAGTTTAACAAAGGAACCTTTAAAATATAGACTTATTGGTACTAAAGTATAACCTTTCTGTTTTATTAATCCTACTAATTTTCTTATTTCTTGTTTATTTAATAACAATTTTCTATCACGCATAGGATCTTTGTTAAATATATTTCCATGCTCATAAGGACTTATATGCATAGAGTGAATAAAAACTTCACCATTATCTATTGAAGCATAACTATCTTTTAAATTTATTCTACCGCTTCTAATTGACTTTATTTCTGTACCTGTCAAAACAATGCCAGTTTCTATAGTATCTACAATGGTGTAGTCGTGTCTAGCAACAGGATTTTTTGCAATTAATTTTGTCATAATAATTAACCTTTCATATTTTAATCTGTTTAATATTATAGCAAAATAAATAGGCATTATCAAGACTTTTAATTTAGTATATTTATGAAACAAAATTTAAAGTATATGTGAAAATGTATTTTTACCCTTATTAAAAGAAAAAAAGGTGAAACAACATTATGTTATTTCACCTTTAATTTTAATAATTGTTATCATTGTTATTATTATGATGAACATTAATTTCATTTTGTTTTCCGTAATACCATACAAGAGCAACTGTAATAATACCTAAAGTAGCTATAATAAATAGACTCCATGCTGTTGCACCCATATTTAAAAATGAATTCCCAGTACTAGAAGTTCTAGCGGAAGTTCTAGTAGCGCTATAGTTACTATTATTATTTCTATTGTCTCTAGTCATATCATGAGTTGTATCTTGTGCTGCATCTTTTACATCTGTAACACCTGAACGAATTCCTTCTCCAACATCTTTTGCAGTATTTTCTATAACATTTTCAGCTCCGCCAACAAAATTTCTAACACCTTCTACTGCATCTTCACCCATATTGTTACCTGCGAAAGAATAGGTAATACCAAATAAAATTATGGAAAAGATAGTAGCTAAAGTAATAAAAAATTTCTTATTCATAATAAACCTCCTTATATAAATTAAAAAACAAAAATTAAAAAACATGATTGAGACATATTTTTAATTTAAACTCAATATTATTATTTGTTTTAAAAAATAAAATATACAAATAAAAATGAAGTTCAAAAATTTCCATACATAAAGAGAAAAAAACAACAAAAAATAAAGATATGTAAGACACATATCTTTATAACAAATTTTATTTTTTAAATTTATGAATGCATACGAATTAAGATTGCAATACCCAATAAAATTAAAACAACTCCAACAACAATTAATAAAATGTTTAATATACTTGTTAAACTCAAACTTTCATTTTGAGTAGAAGAAACAGTTTTAACAGTTGTAGATTGTGTGTCTGATAAAACTGAATTTTGAGGTGTTGAAGGTGCAATAGTATTAGTTGTAGTATTTGAATTTGTAACATTTTCATTTATATTATTTTCAGTAGATGTAACAGATGAAGTTGTATTTCCTGAAACTACATTTGGTTGCAAATCCATATTAATATCTGTTGCATAAGAAAAAGATACAACCAATAATCCAAACATTAATATAAATAGTAAAATTTTTATTGTTTTGTTCATAATTAAAAACCTCCTAATTAAGATAAATAAATATCTTTTTTCCTTTGATTAATATGATATTATAATACACAAAAAAACTTAAAAAGTCTAGTACTTTTATTTATTTTCTTCATTTTCTTTATTTTTGCCATTATATACATCAATAATGAATGGAGGTCTATTTCTTGCTGCATCAAACATTCTCCACATATATTCTCCCAAAATCCCCATAGAAAGCATTATAATACCAAATCCCATAAGCATTATAATAAGTAAAGAAGAATAACCTTCTACATCTATTGCACCAGAAATTCTTCTGATTAATGTAACTATAAGTAAAATAAAAGCTGCAATAAAAGTTAAAACTCCTAAACCAGAAATAAATCTAATAGGGAAGTAAGAGAAACTTAAAATAGAATCTATTACTAATTTTACTTTTTTAGAGAAGGTCCATCTAGATTTACCCGCTTCTCTTTTTAATCTAGTATATGGAACACTTGCTGTTTTAAAGCCACTCCATAAAATTTGACTCATTAAAGATGTGTTTTTTTCAGCCATATTAACTAAAACGTCGATAACTTTTCTATCTATTAAGAAACTATCAAAACCACCTTTTGGATAATTTGGTAAAGCAATTTTTCTCATCATATTTGCATATGTATTAGCTAAAAATGTTTGCATAAAAGATTCTTCTCTATCTGCTCTTGTTGCAATAACAACATCATTTCCTTCATAGTATTTAGTAAGCATATCTATTATAAGTTCAGAAGGTTCTTGTAAATCTGCAGCTTTTCTAACAGCCATGTCTCCTGTACATCTAGAAAGACCTGCTAATATAGCAGCATGTTCACCAAAATTTCTAGAAAGTCTCATTGTAACAATTTTATCGTCTAATTTTGCAATTTCTTGCATTACTTCATATGAATTGTCTTTAGATCCATCATCTACAAAAATTAACTCATAATCAATTGAAAGCTTATTTAATACTTTTTCTCTTAAATCATTGTATAATGGAAGTAAACTTTCAGAGTTATAGTATACTGGTACTATTATTGATAATTTTTTCATTTTAAAATCCCCTTTTATCAAAATGATATTATGCTCATTATTATATCACAAAAAAACAAAAAGTAAACTAAAAAGACAAAAATATGCATAAAAATAGCACTTTTAAGGTTGTTGAAAAATGAAAAAAATTTATTGACTTTTTATATTTGCAAGTATATAATAAAAATCACTATTATAAAGAGAAAAATAGGAAAATAAAAGGGTGAAAAAATTGAATAAAATACGTATTAAGGAAAAGTATATAAAAATAGCATTGATATTACTTGTTTTTATGATGACACTTACTTGGGCAATTATACAACCAAATAATGAAGGACCAGATGAAGGCATGAAAATGGATATATGCCAATATATTGCGAACCATGGAAAATTACCACATGGTGGAGAAGAAGAAATAAGAAATCCTATATGGGGAATATCTTATGGATTTACTCCAATATTATCTTATATAATAGGTGGATTGTTTGTAAAAATAGCAAGTAATTTTACTAGTGATATTCATATACTTTACATTGTTGCGAGATTAGTGAGTGTACTTTGCATTACAGCAATGAGTATAGTGAATATAAAAATTGGAGAAAAACTATTTAAAAACAAATATTATAAATGGTTCTTTATAGTGCTTACAAGTGCATTGCCGCAAATAATATTTATAGGCTCTTATATAAATAATGATTCATTAGCTTTGTTATCAATTTCAATTATCATATATGCTTGGTTGAATGGACTAGAAAACAAATGGAATATAAAGACTTGTATAATATTTTCAATAGGATTAGCATTATGTGCCTTATCGTATTACAATGCATATGGTTATATATTAACAAGTGTAATTTTATTTATAGCATCATATTTTATAAATAAAAATGAAAATAACAAATTTGATTTTAAAAATATGTTTAAGAAAGGAATAATAATTGCTGGAATAACATTTTTATTATGTGGATGGTGGTTCATAAGAAATGCAGTAATTTATAAAGGAGATTTCTTAGGACTAAGTACAGAGGAAGAATATTCTGAGCAATATGCTATGGAAGAATTTAAGCCAACTAATAGAAAAACTCCACAAAACACAAATATGGGATTATTTAATATGTTATTTAAAAAAGGTTGGGTAATTGTAACATTAAAGAGTTTTGTAGGAGTATTTGGAACAATGATAATCACAATGGGAACAAAATTCTATTTACTTTACTTTGGAGTATTTGCTATTGGAATAATAGGATATATATCAAGATTTTATAAACTTAAACATATAAAAGAAGATAAAAATAAATCATTATTAGAAATAATATTTGGAATAAATATTGTGATACCAATTGGCTTAAGTATATATTATTCATATTGCAATGATTTTCAACCACAAGGAAGATATATAATGCCAATGTTAATACCATTTATGTATTTTGTTGTATTAGGGTTAGAAAACATATTAGATAAATTTATAAAAAACAAAAAAGCAAAAAAAGTAGTACAAATTTTGATAATAATTATAGGAATATTATTGCCAATACATTGCCTAATAAGAATGATTCAAAAATATTAATTATAGAAAGAGGAAAAATAAAATGATAGGATTTAATATACCACCAGTTATAGGAACTGAAGAAAAATATGTAAAACAAGCAATAGAAGCACATAAAATTTGCGGAGATGGAGAGTTTACAAAAAAGTGTAAAGAATGGATGGAAAATAGATTTAAAGCGGAAGAAGTTCTTCTTACAACTTCATGCTCTAGTGCTTTAGAAATGGCAGCACTTTTGGCAGATATAAAACCAGGAGACGAAGTTATTATGCCAGCATTCACATTTGTGTCTACTGCAAATGCATTTGTTTTAAGAGGGGCTAAAATAGTATTTGTTGATATTAGACCAGATACTATGAATATAGATGAAAAATTAATAGAAGCGGCTATTACAGATAGAACTAAAGCGATAGTTCCTGTTCATTATGCAGGTGTAGCTTGTGAAATGGATAAAATATTAGAGATTGCTAAAAAACATAATTTATTAGTAATTGAAGATGCTGCACAAGGAGTTATGGCGAAATATAAAGATAAATATTTAGGAACCATTGGAGATATAGGCTGTTATTCTTTCCATGAAACCAAAAATTATAGTTCTGGTGAAGGTGGAGCAGTAGTATTTAAAGATAATAGATATACGGAAATGGCTGAAATTATAAGAGAAAAAGGAACTAATAGAAGTAAATTTTTTAGAGGTCAAGTAGACAAATATACATGGGTAGAATGTGGATCATCATATTTGCCAAGTGATATAAATGCAGCATATTTATGGGCAGAATTAGAACAAGCAGATAGAATAAACGATAATAGACTTGATACATGGAATTATTATAATGAAAATTTAAAAATATTAGAAGATGAAGGATATATACAAAGACCTTACATTCCAGAAGAATGCAAACATAATGCACATATGTATTATATAAAAGCAAAAGATTTAGAGGAAAGAACAAATTTAATTAAATATTTAAAAGAAAATGGAGTACAAGCAGTATTTCATTATATTCCACTTCATACTGCACCAGCAGGAATTAAGTATGGTAGATTTAATGGTGAAGATAAATATACAACAAAAGAAAGTGATAGATTATTAAGACTACCAATGTATTATAATCTACAAAAAGAAGACGCAGAAAAAGTGGTACAAACTATAAAAGATTTTTATACAAAGAATGTTAAATAATTTTTGTAAAAGAGGAATTTAAATATGAAGAAAATAGCGATAATTGGAGCAAATGATTTTCAAAATCCATTAATATTAAAAGCAAAAAGTTTAGGATACGAAACACATGTATTTGCATGGCAAGACGGATCTATTGGAGAAAAAACTGCAGATTATTTTTATCCAATAAGTATAGTAGAAAAAGATGAAATTTTAAAAAAGTGTAAAGAAATAGGAATAGATGCAATTGCAACAATAGCATCAGATTTAGCAACATTAACAGTTAACTATGTGGCTGAAAAATTAGGATTGCCAGGAAATTCTCTAGAATGCACTAAAAAGTCTACAAATAAATATGAAATGAGAAAGGCATTTAAAGAAACGGGAGTAGCAACTCCTGGATTTGAAATAGTATCTTCTCCTGAAGATATAGAAAAATTAAGTAATATGGAATATCCACTAATTGTAAAACCTACAGACAGATCAGGAAGTAGAGCCATTACCAAAATTTATAAAAAAGAAGAGTTAGAAGAAGCAATTTCAAAAGCTATAGAAAATTCATTTGAGAAAAAAGCAATAGTAGAAGAATATATTGAAGGAAATGAATTTAGTGCAGAAGGAATAACATACAATGGAGAACATAAATTTCTAACAATTACAAGAAAAGCAACTACTGGAGCACCTCATTTTATAGAAACAGGTCATATTGAGCCAGCAGGGCTTACTAAGAATATGGAAGAAAAAATTTATAATGAACTTACAAAAGCATTAACAGCATTAAAAATAACTAATAGTGCAACACATTCAGAATTTAAAATTACACCTAACGGAGATATTAGAATAATTGAGATAGGTGCAAGAATGGGCGGAGATTGTATAGGTTCAGATTTAGTACAAATTTCCACAGGATATGATTTTGTAAAAATGGTTATAGATGTAGCAATGGGAAATAAACCTTCATTTGAAAAGGTAACAGAGCCTAAAATAGCAGTTATAAGATTCATATTTAATAAAAAAGACCTAGAAGATTTTGAAAGAGTAAAAAAAGAAGCACCAGAATTAATCTATTTTGTAAGCAAAATAGAAGATATTTCCTCACACAAAGTTGTAGATAGTTCTTCAAGATTTGGATTTTATATACTTGCGTGTGAAAATAAAGAAAAGATTAGGTGGTTATTGAACGAAGATGAACAATATTAATAGTAATGGAAATTTCGAAAATATAGAAGAACAAAGAAGTTTAGAATTAAAAGATAAAAGTAATGCTAAAAAAGATAAGAAAAAATTTATTAAAAACATTATAATACTCCAAGTAATAATTCTTATTTATACATTGTCAACAGTAACAGCAAAATTTGCATCAAATGAAGAATTCTTAAGCCTAAAATTTATATTGTTTTATGGTCTAGAAATATTTATACTAGGTGTTTATGCAATACTTTGGCAACAAATAATAAAGAAATTTGAAATATCAGTTGCGTATGCTAATAGAGCAATGTCTCTTTTATGGTCAATAGTATGGGCAATAGTATTTTTTGGAGAACAAATTACCTTAAAAAATGTAATAGGAGTAATAATTGTAATAATAGGTACAATTATAGTGAATAGCGATGAATAGTTATGTGTTTTTATTAATAGCCTCTGTTTTAATAGCGTCATGCTCACAAATAATATTAAAAAAGAGTGCATCAAAAGAGTATAGTTCAATTATTAGAGAATATTTAAATGTAAGAGTAATTGTAGGATATGGAATGATGTTTATATCTACAATACTTACAATATTTGCATTTAAAGGTTTAGATTATAAAAATGGCCCAATAATTGAATCTTTAGGATACATATTTATAATGTTTTTAAGTAGAATTTTTCTAAAAGAAAAAATAACAAAGAAAAAAATAATAGGTAATTCGTTAATACTTTTAGGAATATTAGTATTTTATATTTAAAAAGGACATTTTGGGACTTACTCACTTTTGCTCTTTACATAAAACTACAAAGTATCAATGTCAATAGGGATGCTCCTTATTGACATTTTTTGTGTAGTAATATAATATTAATTTAAATAGAAAAGAAAGTAGGAAAATATGAAATATATATTTATAATAAATGCTATAGCAGGTAGAGGAAGATATAAAAAGATATTACCAAATATAGAAAAAATATGTAAAGAAAGAAACATTGAATATGAAATAAGATATATTTCAGAAGAAAAAGATGGTTCACAAATAGCTTTAGAATACAAAGACGAAGAAAATGTAATATATGTAGTTGGTGGAGATGGAACAATAACAAGGACTTTGGCTGGTATAGTAGGAACAAAAAATAAATTAGGTGTTATTCCATCAGGTTCTGGAAATGATACGTATAGAACAATAAAAATGTTACCAGATAAAGAAACTAAAATAGATTTAGCTAAAATAAATGATACTTATTTTATAAATGTAGCATGTACAGGTGTAGATGCTGAAGTTGCAAATAACATAGATAAATTAAGGAAAACAAAAATTCCGACAAGTCAACTTTATAATGCAAGTATTGTGTATACGTTTGTGAATTTTAAACATAAAAGAATGAAACTTCATACAAGTATAAAAGATATTGATTCAAAATATACAATATTAAGTATATGTAATGGCGCGTATTATGGAGGAGGATTTAATATAGCTCCAAAAGCAGAATTAACAGATGGACTTTTAGATATTTATTATGCAGAAAAAATGTCTAAAATAAAGATGATACCGCTTCTACTAAAAATGAAAAGAGGAAAACATGAAGGAAAAAGAAAAATACATAAATTTAGGACAAATCACGTAGAAATAGATTTTGAAGAAGAAATTACATTTAATGTAGATGGAGAAAAAGTAACTAATAATCATTTTACAATAGATATTTTACCGAAAATAATTACAGTATATAATGATGATGAATTTGTTGAAGAAGTAATAAAAGGAAAAAATTAATAATTTAGAAAAATAAATTACCAAATTGGCACGGAAAAAATGGCAAAAATATAAATTATAATATACATTTATGATAAGATAATAAGCATAAAAATAAAATGAAAGAGGGAGAATAATGAGAAAAATAAAAACTTTATCAATATTATTTATAGCATGCTTATTAGCTAGTTTAATATTTCCAATGTATGTAAATAAAGTATATGCTGGAATCAAAAATGAAGTAACATTAAATTTTAAAGGTGGAACAATTCATGATGGCTATGTAGAATATAGCAAAAAAGCGAAATTACAATTATTCAAAGGAGATGAGTTAGTTACTAATATTTCAAATAATATGGTAATTGATTTAAACGAAGCAGAGTACAAGTTTGTAATTGAAGAAATTGAAGATTCAAGTCTTTCTAGTGTTAATACCCACATAAGATTAAATATTAATAATTGGTATTACCCAATGACAACAATAGTAGGTGAAGCTAAATCTACATTCAAATTAGAATCAAGTAAATTTAGTGGAACATTAGATGTTAAATTTGTAAGAACCAATATTGCTATTAACACAACAGTTAAAAATGTTTATAATGATATATCATCAAAAGGTGTAATAGATTTGACTAATGGTAAAGAATATGTAATAGATTTTTCTAAAACTGATGAATTGACAGAAGGATTAAAATCATTTGCAGATTTAGACAAAACACTATATTATAAGAGAAGCAATGATGGTCTATTAGCAACAGACAATGAAAGTGAAGCTGTTATAAAGATTGTTGGAAATAGGTCAGAGAATAAAGCAATATTAACTGCAGTAAATGTTGGAACTAAAAAAAATGAAGTTTTTAAAGGATTTCATACTCAATATACAGGTTCTAAATTGAGTTTTACTGGCTCAGATGGTGAAATTTTGAATGAAACAAGATTTGATTATTATACTAGATGTACTTATGATTACACATTTAAATATGTAAAAGAAGAAGTTAAACCAAAAGAGTATAAAGTTATTGAAGGTGCAAACCAAAAATACACAATAGATGAATCAAAAAATGCAACATTTAGAATAAATGCAGAATATAATATATTTGAAAATGGTGGAAAAGTATATGTAGATAATACTTTAGTAGATAATAACAATTATACTTCTAAATCAGGTAGCACAATAATAACTTTAAAAGATGCTTATTTAAAAACATTGTCTGTTGGAGAACATACTTTGAAAGTAGCTTTTACAGATAGTGGAGAAGCAACAACTAAGTTTGAAATAGCTAAAAAAGTAGAAGAAAATAAAGACAATAACAGCAATAATAACAATAGTAATAAAAATGATAATAACAATAATAATAATAATGACAACAGCGATAACAACGATAATATTGATAATACTACTTCAAACACAGAAAACGAAAATAAAGAAGAAATTATCTCAAATCCAAAAACTGGAGATAATGTAATGCTATATGTAACAATAGCAAGTGTGTCAATATTAGTTTTAGGAGCAACAACAATGGTTTCTAGAAAGAGAAAAATGAATTAAAATAATAAAAAACATCAATATATAAAACAAGGTATATTAAATGCCTTGTTTTTTTATAATATAAATGATATAAATAATGCAAAGGACATTTGGGGACGGGTCACATTTGTCCTTTGTAAATTGAAATATAAAAAATGAAAAATTTTGTTTCATATTATAAAAATACCTTAAATCCTGTGTTATTTAGTGTTGTTTAGTATCGTTTGACCTTTTGAAAATGAACAAAATAGCATTAAATAATATTAAACATAACTAAACGAAAAAATTAAATTTGAGACTTTTATTCGTCTTAATTAGTCTCAATAAAAAATAACATATGAAAGGAGTAAAATAAATGAGTAATATAACAATTGGAAATGAAAAAAATATTTTATTTTATAGTGATGAAAATGGACAAACCAAAGTAGAAGTAATTCTACAAGATGAAAATGTTTGGTTAAATGTAAATGCAATAGCTACTCTTTTTGATGTACAAAGACCTGCTATTGTAAAGCATATAAATAATATATACAATGATGAAGAATTAAGTAGGAAATCAACTTGTTCCATTTTGGAACAAGTTCAAGTGGAGGGAACTCGAAGTGTTAAAAGGCAAAAGGAATATTATAATCTAGATATGATTATTTCTATCGGGTTTAGAGTTAATTCTAAAAAAGCAATTAAATTTAGAACTTGGGCAAATAAGATAATTAAAGATTATATGATACAAGGTTTTGCACTTGATGATAATAGATTTATGAAATCAAGAAAATCTGATCAAGAATATTTTAAAAGATTACTTGAAAGAATAAAATTAATTCGTACTAGTGAGAGAATGTTTTATCAAAAAATTACAGATATCTTTGCTGAGTGTTCTATTGATTATGATAAAAATAGCGATATAGCAAAAGATTTTTATGCAACTATTCAAAATAAATTTCACTATGCTATTACTGGGAGTACTGCAGCAGAAATTATTTACAACAGAGTTGATAGTCAAAAAGTGAATATGGGATTAACAAATTGGGATAAATCTCCTGATGGAAAAATCTTAAAATCAGATGTTTCTGTTGCTAAAAATTATTTAGATGAAAAAGAAATAAAAAAACTAAATAATTTGGTGAACTTATTTTTAGATATTGCAGAAAATAATGCAGAAAGAAATTTATCAATGAGTATGAATGAATGGAAGAATGAAGTAGAAACATCTTTAAAATTATTTCATTATGATGTATTGCAAGGCAAAGGAAAAATCTCTGCTGAAAAAGCAAAACAAAAAGCAGAAAATGAATATGAAAAATACAAAATTATACAAGATAAAAAATTTGTTTCTGATTTTGATAAATTACTAATTGAAACAGAAAAGATAGAAAAGCATTAGAAATAATTACAATATGAATTATAAGAGGTGAATAAAAATGTTTAAATTACACTCAGAATATAAGCCAACAGGCGACCAACCACAAGCAATAGAATACTTATCAAAAGGAATAAAAGAAG
Source organism: uncultured Clostridium sp. (assembly GCA_900553405.1). Classification (GTDB taxonomy): domain Bacteria; phylum Bacillota; class Clostridia; order TANB77; family CAG-508; genus UMGS1663. Next base: position 12,058 of record USDF01000001.1, read on the forward strand.
GCAAGAAGTTTCAAACATTGCTAGGAGTAACAGGTTCTGGTAAAACTTTTACTATGGCAAATATAATTCAAAATGTACAAAAGCCTACACTTGTTTTAGCACATAATAAGACTTTAGCAGGACAACTTTATTCGGAGTTTAAAGAGTTCTTCCCAGAGAACAATGTAGAGTATTTTGTTTCATACTATGACTATTACCAACCAGAAGCGTATATTCCACAATCAGATACTTATATAGAAAAAGACTCCTCTGTAAATGATGAAATAGATAAACTTCGCCATAGTGCTACTGCCTCTCTTTTTGAAACAAGAGATACAATAATTGTAGCTTCTGTTTCTTGTATATATGGATTAGGAGATCCTATAGATTATGAAAATATGGCTATATCTTTAAGACCGGGTATGCAGATAGAAAGAGATAAGGTACTAAAAAAATTAGTTAATATGCAATACACAAGAAATGAATTAGACTTTAAAAGAGGTACTTTTAGAGCTAAAGGTGATATTGTAGAAATTTATCCATCAGATGAAAGTGAAACAGCAATAAGAGTAGAATTCTGGGGAGATGAAATAGAAAAAATTTCAGAAATAAATCCACTTACAGGAAAAGTGCAAGCTACAAGAAATCATATTGTTATATTCCCAAATTCACACTATGTTACAACTTCAGATAAAATGGAAAGAGCATTAGATGCCATAGATAAAGAAAAAGAACAAAGGGTAGAATATTTTAAGTCTATTGGTAAATTAATAGAAGCACAAAGAATAGAAGAAAGAACAAATTTTGATATAGAAATGATGAAAGAAACAGGTTTTTGCCAAGGAATTGAAAACTATTCAAGACACATAAGTGGAAGAGAGGAAGGTAGTCCTCCATTTACATTATTTGATTATTTTCCCAAAGACTTTTTACTATTAATAGACGAATCACATGCAACAATACCACAAGTAAGAGCGATGTACAATGGAGATAGAGCAAGAAAAGAATCTTTAGTAAATTACGGTTTTAGACTTCCATCAGCTTTTGATAATAGACCTTTAAAATTTGAAGAATTTGAACAACGAATTAATCAATGTATATTTGTTAGCGCAACGCCTGCAGATTACGAAAAAGAACATTCTAAAGATAATGTTGTAGAACAAATAATACGTCCTACAGGACTTTTAGATCCTAAAATAGAGGTAAAACCTGTAACAAATCAAGTAGATGATTTAATAGAACAAATAAGACAAACTACAGAAGCGGGAGACAGAGTATTAGTTACGACTCTTACTAAAAAAATGGCAGAAGACTTATCTAGCTATTTAGCAGGTATAGGCATAAAAGTAAAATATATGCATTCAGATATAAAAGCATTAGAGAGAATGGAAATAATAAGAGATTTAAGACTTGGAGAGTTTGATGTTTTAGTTGGTATAAATCTTTTAAGAGAAGGTTTAGATATTCCAGAAGTTTCTTTAGTTGCTATACTAGATGCAGATAAAGAAGGATTTTTACGTTCAGAACGTTCTTTAATTCAAACTATAGGACGTGCCGCAAGAAATACCAATGGTATGGTAATAATGTATGCAGATGAACTTACAGAAAGTATGGAAAAAGCGATTTCTGAAACAAATAGAAGAAGAAAAATACAAGAGGAATACAACAAAGAACATGGGATTGTTCCTCAAACAATAAAGAAAAATATTAGAGATACTATTAAAGCTAGCATAGTTGAAGAAGCACAGAAAGAATATAGTATAGATAAAGAAGCGGATATACAAGAAGTAATAGATAAATTAACAGATGAAATGCTAAAATATGCTTCACAAATGGAATTTGAAAAAGCAGCAGAATTAAGAGATAAAATAAAAGAATTAACAGGTGAAGTTTAATTGGGTAAGAATAAGGATTTTTAATAAAGGCGTTAAAATAATTATTATAAAAATAGAAAGTTGGAAACAAATTAAAGTGACCAACTTTCTATTTTTTCATATTATAGATTAGGTGGTTTTATGAGAGTTTTTAAAGAATTATATGAAGATGCAAAAAACATAATGAAGAAAGATCCTGCTTGCAAAAATATACTTGAAGTTATCATTTTATACCCGGGCTTTCACATATTAGTATTCCATAGAATATCTAATTTCTTATACAGACATAAGCTAAAATTTTTAGCAAGATTAAATTCACAAATAGGAAGATTTTTTACAGGAATAGAAATTCATCCAGGAGCAAAAATAGGTAGAAGATTATTTATAGACCATGGAATGGGAATTGTAATTGGAGAAACTGCAACAATAGGTAATGATTGCACAATTTATCACAATGCCACTTTAGGTGGAACAGGAAAAGATAAGTACAAAAGACATCCTGATTTAGGTAATAATGTAATGGTAGGTTGTGGTGCAAAAGTACTACGGACCGATAAAAATAGGTAACAATGTAAAAATAGGAGCAAATGCAGTAATTTTAAAAAATGTAGAAAGTAATGTAACAGTTGTTGGAATGCCGGGAAGAGTAGTAAAAAGAATATAAAAATAAAAAAAGCCTATCAAAAAATGATAGGCTTAAAACTACTTTCTCTTTTTTAAAAGAGAAATGTTATTTCTTGCGAACAACGCAAGCAAAACGTTTGTCATCTGAAGATGCCAAAGTTTTGGGTCCTCTCTGTACCACTAAGGAAGAATAATCCCGGGTGATTTTCTTTATTTCACTACCATATAAATCAATAGTGAAGAAAGGAGCAGAGGAACTAAGAAATTCTTCTACCTTTGAGTGGATGTACTGGCTTCTTGTAATGTACTGCATAAAAGAACCTCCTTTAAGTAGTTTTATAAAATTGTTATTTGAACATTATAACATAAAATTAAAGATATGTAAACTTTTTTAGAAAAAATGAACATAAAATAGTAATCAAGGATGTTTTTAACATAAAATAAAACAATAAAGAAGTATTAAACACTAAAATTTAATACTTCTTTTATTGCTTTATTAAAAAAATTAAGCCCTTGAAGGTTGATTCTTCATAGAGAGAATCCATAACTTTTGTGCAAAAGAATATTTTGAATCATTTTCATCTAAAGATTTCACATCTTCGCACTCTACTCTGACTTTTTTCCAAGAAATCCGGTGAGTTCTTGGAAAATAATTGAACTCTTTTAAATCTGTGACTTCAAGGCCATTTTGCCTAAGCTCAATAGCTTTAGTTTTACCAATTTTAAAATTGGCTACAAACAAACCAAATTCAGCTTCAGACTTCAATTTTTCTTCTACAGTTGCATTGATCATAAGTTGCCCTCCTTTTAGAATATAGCATAAATTAAACAAAGTTATACTAATTTCAACAAGTTTATGTATAAAGTATACCATAAAACAACAAATATGTAAACTAAAATTTTACTATTTTATACCAAACTCTTGTTTTTATAAAATTAATATAGTATAATGAAAAAGATTTAAGACAAAATAATTTATAATATATAATTATGAAAGAGTAATGTTAAATTATATGTTTATTATATAGGGGGCAAATATGAACGATAAAATAATTATAAAAGGTGCGAAAGTACATAATTTAAAAAATATAAACTTAGAAATACCAAGAGATAAATTAGTTGTTATAACAGGTCTTTCAGGTTCAGGAAAATCATCTTTAGCATTTGATACTTTATATGCAGAAGGCCAAAGAAGATATGTAGAAAGTCTTTCTTCATATGCAAGACAATTCTTAGGAATGATGGAAAAACCAGAAGTGGAATCTATAGATGGACTTTCACCAGCAATTTCAATAGATCAAAAAACAACTTCAAAAAATCCACGTTCTACAGTAGGCACAGTTACTGAAATATATGATTATCTTCGTTTATTATATGCAAGAATAGGTGTACCATATTGCCCAAAATGTGGTAAGAAAATAGAAAAACAAACAGTAGATCAAATAGTAGACTCTATTTTAGAAATGCCAGAAGGCACAAAAATACAAGTATTATCTCCAATAGTTAGAGGTAGAAAAGGTGAGTTCGTAAAACAATTAGAAGGTTACCAAAAAGAAGGTTTCGTTCGTGCTAGAGTGGACGGAAATACAGTAGAGCTCTCAGATGATTTAGATTTAGACAGAAAGAAAAAACATAATATAGAATTAATTATAGATAGATTAGTTATAAAAGAAGATATTAGGAGTAGACTTACAGAAAGTGTTGAAATAGCATTAAAAAATGCTAATAATTTAGTCCTAATAGAAGATGCAACAAATAAACAAGAAAAATTATATAGTGGCAATTATGCATGTCCAGATTGCAATATTAGTTTTGATGAGTTATCACCAAGAATGTTTTCGTTTAATAACCCATTCGGTGCATGCCCAAGCTGTACAGGTTTAGGTTTTTTAATGAAAATGGATGAAGACTTAATTATACCTGACAGAAATAAAACTTTATATGACGGAGTAAAAGCATTTGGTGCAAGTACTATGAAAAAAGGCGATACTATGGCAAAAATGTATTTTGAAAGTATCGGAAAACACTATGGTGTAAAAATAAAAGATGTTCCTATAAAAAAACTACCAAAAGAATTTTTAGATAAAATTTTATATGGGACAGGAACAGAAGAAATAGATTTTGAATATTCATCACCATCAGGAGTTAGAAAATTTAAAGCTCCATTTGAGGGAGTAATACCAACATTAGAGAGAAGACACAATGAAACAAAATCACAAGGAATGCGCGATTTTTACGAAATGTATATGAGCGATAGTGATTGTCCAGAATGTCATGGTTCAAGACTTAATAAAAACAGCTTGGCAGTAAAAGTAGGTAGTAAAAATATACAAGAACTAACAGATATGCAAATTACAGGAATAAAAGATTATATAAATTCTTTAGAATTAAGTAAAAAAGACGAAATGATAGCAGGACAAATAATTAAAGAATTAAACACAAGACTACAATTCTTAATAGATGTTGGTTTAGACTATTTAACTTTATCAAGAAGTGCTGGAACACTATCTGGTGGAGAAGCACAACGTATTCGTTTAGCAACTCAAATTGGTTCAGGCTTAACTGGTGTACTTTATATACTAGATGAACCAAGTATAGGACTTCATCAAAGAGACAATGATAGACTAATAGCAACTCTTAAAAAGTTACGTGATTTAGGAAATAGTGTTATAGTTGTAGAACATGATGAAGATACTATGTACGCAGCAGACCAAATAATAGATATAGGACCAGGTGCAGGTGTTCACGGAGGTAGAGTCTTAGCACAAGGAACAGCAGAAGAAATTAAAAAAGTAGAAGGTTCTATTACAGGAGATTATTTAAGTAAAAGGAAACAAATTCATGTACCTAAAAAAAGAAGAAAATCAAATGGAAGAACAATAGAAGTAAAAGGAGCAGTAGAAAACAACTTGAAAAATGTAAATGTTAAATTTCCACTTGGTGAATTTATATGTGTAACAGGTGTTTCAGGTTCTGGAAAGAGTACATTAGTAAACGAAATATTATACAAAACTATTGCTAAAGAATTAAATGGCTCAAATATTAAACCAGGAAAATGCAAAGAAGTAAAAGGACTTGAAAATATAGATAAAATTATAAATATTGATCAATCACCAATTGGTAGAACACCACGTTCTAATCCAGCAACATATACAGGAGTATTTGATTATATTAGAGATTTATTTGCAGGGACAAACGAAGCAAAAATGAGAGGATATGATAAAGGCAGATTTAGCTTTAACGTACCAGGTGGAAGATGTGAAGCATGTAGCGGAGATGGCGTTTTAAAAATAGAAATGCACTTTTTATCAGACATTTATGTGCCTTGTGAAGTATGTAAAGGAAAACGTTATAACAAAGAAACGTTAGAAGTAAAATATAAAGGAAAGACAATTTCAGACGTATTAGATATGACAGTAGAAGAAGCATTAGAGTTCTTTAAAAACTTACCTAAAATAAAAAATAAAATACAAACTTTATATGATGTAGGACTTGGATACATTAAGCTTGGACAACCATCTACAACATTATCTGGTGGAGAAGCACAACGTGTTAAATTAGCTACTGAGCTTTCTAAAAAGCCTACTGGAAAGACATTATATATTTTAGATGAGCCAACTACAGGACTTCATATTGCAGACGTTCATAGATTAGTTGATATTTTACAACGTTTAGTAGATACAGGAAATAGCATAATAGTAATTGAACATAATTTAGATTTAATAAAAACTTGTGACTACATTATAGATTTAGGACCAGAAGGAGGAGACAAGGGAGGAGAAGTAGTAGCAGTTGGAACTCCTGAACAAATAACTAAAAATGATAGAAGTTATACAGGAAAATTCTTAAAGAAATATTTAGAAGAATAATTGACAATAACAATAAAGCGAAAACTTCTAGCTATAAAAATCCTATTTAAAAGCTAATAACTTTTCATCGTCAAAAAGGACCACAGCAACTCTGTGGTCCTTACCATATTATTTCATTTCCTTAATTTTAGAATTAAATTCACTCAAAGGAATACTATTAAAATAAATTTTCTCTGGTGCAATATCTTCACCAGTACTCCATTTTAAAGTGATTCCAAAAACACTAACTCTTTTGAAATTTTCTTTTTCTCTTAAATTTTTATAATAATCAAAATTTAACATTTCTTTCATATCATATATTTTTTCTTCACCATTTTGAAATTTAATATATAATAAAAAGTTTTCCAAAGCTTTTACCTCAACAGGTAATTCTTCTATTAAATCTTCCATAATATAAGCCCCCTAACTTAATACTATATTCAGCATATTGTACGTGAATATGTGGCATATGATGTTTGTCTGTATCGTTGAAAAACATACTAACAATAATTCCATAAAATTGTGAAATAATAGGCAATAATCTATCACCTCCTAAATTATAACAAGTTTAAGATATAATATCAATATTTTTGGAAATTTTACTATAGAATTATAGTAAGAATTAAAAAAATGAAATAATAAATTATATATATCATATTATTTTACATAATGCAATGCTTTAAATAAAAAATATTAAAAAAGCCATTACATTAAAATATGTAATGGCTTTTTAAAACTATCTACAATTGTTATTGCTATTTTCATTATTATTGTTTCTGTTTTGATTTTGGTTATTTTTCTTGCTATTATTTTTCTTATTTTCTTTATTTTTTTCTGACATATTAAAAGCACCTACCTTTCTTTTCAACAATAGTTTGACCTAAAAATTTAAAATCTATACATTGAATTACATATCGATATTTGTCACAAAAAAATTATCTTTTTTAAAAAATTTCATCTATATTTTACAAATAGAAAATATATGTTATAATACATTTACAAATAAATAATAAGGAATGATAAATGTGAATAATATAGTAATAGGAATAGAAGGCTTAGTTGGAAGTGGAAAAACATCAATGTGTAGAGAATTACTTAATGAAATTCCAAATAGTATCGTATTTCATGGAGGAAATTTATACAGAGGAATAATATATGCTGTAATGAATTCCAACAAAGAATTAGGAAGCAATATGCAAAACTTAAAACAAATGTTGCAAGATGTAGATATAAAAAAGATAATGGATATGTTAAAAGTAGAATTCAAAGTAGAAAATAGGGAAACGGTTGTATATGTTAATGGTAAAAAAATAGAAGAAGAAAAATTGCAATCAAAACAAGCTTCAATGGCCGTATCTATTGCAGGAGGAAGTGCAGACAACACAAAACTATTTTCGTTTTGTAAAAATATCATAAATGAATTTAAAGAAAAATATAATGTAATATTATCAGGAAGAGCATTAATGAGTATTTATCCAGAATTAGATTATCACTTTTTCATAACAGCTTCTTTAGATGAAAGGGTAAAAAGAAAAGCCTCTCAATATGGTAAAAATGTAAATTTAGAAGAGTTAAGAGAACATATAATGTTAAGAGACGAACTTCAAAGAAAAGCTGGATTTTATGATTTAAATGAAAAAACAATAGAAATAGATGTAACAGAATGTAAAAATGTAAAAGAATCAACAGATAAATTATTGAAATACATAAATAGAGAAATTATATTAGCATAATAAGAATTTAAGCTAATATAGGAACTATATAATATAAAATTGAGAAAGAAGGAAACGTTTTGGAATATAACAACGAGAAACTAGAAGAATTTAATAGATATATAAATGGAAAGAAAGTAGCAATAATAGGAATGGGAGTCAGTAATTTACCATTATTAGACTACTTTTATGAAAAAGAAGCAAAAGTAACAGTTTTTGATAACAAAGAACAAGAAGAAATAGATAGCAATATCATAGCAAAATTAAACAGATATGGATTTAACTATTTCTTTGGAAAAGACAATTTAGACAATTTGAAGGGATTTGACATTATATTTCGCTCACCAAGTTGTATGCCTTTTACAAAACAATTAGCAGAGGAACAAGAAAGAGGAGCAATTATTACCACAGAAATAGAAATGGTATTAAAACTTGCACCATGTAAAACAATTGGTGTAACTGGTACAGAAGGAAAAACAACTACTACATCAATTATATATGAAATAGTAAAACAAGCAGGCTATAATTGCTTTTTAGGTGGAAACATAGGAAAACCAATATTTACAAAAATTAAAGATATGAAACCAGAAGATGTTGTTGTATTAGAAATGAGTAGTTTCCAATTAACAGATATGGACGTGAGCCCAGACATTTCTTTAGTTACAAATATTTATCCAGATCACTTAAATGTTCATCGTTCATATGAAGAATACCAAGAAGCAAAGAAAAACATATTTAAACATCAAAATGAAAACGGAATATTAGTATTAAATTATGATAATGAAATTACACGTTCATTTGCAAAAGAGGCAAACGGAAAAGTAATATTCTTTAGTAGTAAACAAAAACTTGAAGATGGCTATATTTACGATAATACAGATGGAATGATAAAACAATGTGAGGACGGAATAAGAAGACATCTAATAAGCAAAAATGAAATAAAATTAAGAGGAATTCATAATTATGAAAATATATGTGCAGCATTAGCTGTTACATCAAGTATAGCAGATATTACTTCGCAAATAAAAACAATAAAAGACTTTGCTGGTGTAGAGCATAGACTAGAATTTGTAAAAGAAATAAATGGAGTTAAATATTACAATGATTCAATAGGAACAAGTCCAGCAAGTACAATTGCAGGGTTAAATGCTTTTGATGAAAATATAATTCTTTTAGCAGGCGGTTCAGATAAAGGATTAGACTACAAAGAAGTAGGAGAGGCAATAGCAAAAAAAGTAGGAACTTTAATTTTATGTGGTCCTACAAGTGAAAAAATAGAAATGGCAACAAGAGAGGCACTAAAAGAAACAAATAAAAGTATAGAATTTTGCTATACAAATAATTTAGAAGAGTCTGTAAATGTAGCATATGCTAAAGCAAAAAAAGGAGATATAGTTTTACTTTCTCCTGCAAGTGCAAGCTTTGACACATTCAAGAACTTTGCAGAACGTGGAAACAAATTTAAAGAATTCGTAAACAAACTTTAATATTTTTTGTAACAAAAATTCTTAAGTTTGAATATGATAATACATAATTAAATAGGAGGTAAAACTATGTATTATCAAAATTATGAAGATTATATGAGAACTGTTTTAGGCTATCCAGTAGAAAGAAGAGAAGAATATATTCCGTTAGAACAAAATTATAGTTTTGAAACAAGACTTGCAAATGCAAAAGAATTAGAAAATTGTTATCCGGAAATATATAGAGTAGTAAATCCAATTGTTTGCGAAGTATGTAATAAATATAATGGAAATTATACTAGAGAAAATATTGATGTAATGGTAGATGAAGTGTATAAAAGAGTTAATTTAAATAATGAAATTAATATAAAAATTAATCTAGATAATAGAATAGATAACAGAACTCAAGAAAAAGAGATAAACAGAAATAGTAATCTAAAAGCTAATACAAATACTAATTGCAATAGAGTTGTAGAAGACAACGCAAAAAGAAATGGTGAAAGCGAAAATAATAGACAAATTAGACCTAATAATAACCCATTTTTAAATGATTTGATTAGAATATTAATATTAAATCAAATATTAGGTGGAGGAGGTTTCTTCCCAGGAATACCACCACGCCCAAGACCACCTGTAAGGCCACCAATGCCACCAGTTAGACCGCCATTTCCAGGTGGACCAAGACAACTAATAACTGAAGAAAAAATGTATAATGATTATTTTAAATTTTAATGAAATTTATTAAAAGATGAACTTTGTAAGGTTAAAAACGTATTTAACTAATAGCAACAAAGAAAATAAATCTTGTAAAAAGGGAGAATCCCAAGTAGAATATCTACTTGGGATTCTTTTGAGGGGGTGTAATGCAAAAAAGTACAGAGTACCTTTCGCAAACGCGTGAAGAAGGACTTGAACCTTCAACCTTCAGGAAAACAACTTGTGATACCTAGCTAGGATTTTTGAAATATACACAAGTACCTTACGCTCTACCAATTGAGCTACTCACGCAAACCCTTAAATAAAATTGAATTATTTTAATATGTTTATTATTCTAGCATGTTAAAACAAAAAAGTCAACATAATTTTTAAAAAAATTAAAAAATATGCCAAAAATAGAAAATTTAAATAAAATATTAAATTGAAAACAAAAAAATTAAATAAATCATTATAACTATATAGTAATGAATATAAAATAAAAAAATGAACAAAATAGAAATATATAAAATAATGAAAGGTGGTATAAAAATGAAAGTAAAAGATTGTATGTGCGATAGTGTAGCTTATATTAATCCAAACAGCACAATTTGCGATTGTGCTAAATTAATGAGTGATAAACATGTTGGATGTGTTCCAGTATGCGATAAAGATGAAAGTGTGGTAGGTTTAGTTACAGACAGAGATGTTATATTAAGATGTGTTGCTTGTGGCAAAGATATAAATACAACACCTGTTAGTGAAATTATGACCTCAAAAGTTTGCTGTTGTAACGAAAATGATGAACTTAATAATGCAGAAAAAATCATGAGCGAAAACCAAATTCGTCGTTTGCCAGTTGTAGATGACAACAACAAAATAATAGGAATATTAACAATAGGTGATTTGTGTAAACACGAAAATATTCAAACTCAAAACGTAGGACAAACAATAGAAAATATATGTAAATGTAATACTAAAAATGCTGAATAAAACTTAGACAAGCATCATAAAATAGAAAAAGGAGGAGAGAAAATGGTAATTGATATGAATTATTGGTCAAAAGTATTAAAAAAAATAGTTATCCTTCTTTTTTCTATTTTAGGTGTTTATTTAGCATTCAAATTGGTCATTTTTTACATGCCTTTTTTAATAGCTTTTATTATTTCACTTCTTATTGAACCTATTATAAGGTTTAGTATGAAAAAATTAAAATTAAAGAGAAAGACAAGCACAATACTTGTCTTTATAATAGTTTTATCAATATTAATAGGACTTTTAGCATGGGGAATATTTTCACTTATATCAGAATCCTCCAATTTACTTAATAGTTTGAACATTTATATGGAAAAAATATCAAACAAATTCCAAGAAATTGTATCTGGAATAGATTTAAGTAAAATTCATGTTCCAGATGAAATAATAAATACATTAAAATCTTCTGGAGATGACATTTTGGGAGCTTTAGGAAACTGGATTAAAAATGTATTAACCAATCTATTAAATGTAATAACATCATTACCTGCGATAGGTATTTATACTGTTATATGTATTATTGCGTTATATTTTATGTGCATAGATAAAATATATATGATAGATCAATTAGAACATCATTTTCCAGAGACTTGGGTAAGAAAATTTACCAAACATATAAAAAGTATAATAAAATCTTTAGGATGCTATTTAAAAGCAGAAGCAATATTAGTTCTTGTTTCATTTGTAATATCACTAATAGGCTTATATATATTTAAATTGGTGGGGCTAAATGTTCCATTTCCTTTAATGGCAGCATTGGGAATAGGTTTTGTAGATGCTCTACCTATATTTGGTAGTGCCACTGTTATGATTCCATGGGCAATAATCTGTGCATGTGATGGTGATTTAACTTTAGGTATAAGTATAATAGTATTGCTTATAATAATGAGTATAGTAAGACAATTTTTAGAACCAAGAGTTGTGTCTAAACAATTAGGAATACATCCAATTTTTACTTTAATTGCAATGTATACAGGTTTTAAATTTATAGGAGTAATAGGAATGCTTATAGGACCTATTGTTTTAATAATTTTGAAGAATATATTTAGTACAATGATAGACAAAGGAGTTGCAAAATCTATTTTTGACCGAGAGATATAAATAGCAAAATTAAATTGTTGGTTATTAAGAAGTCTAAATAATATACAATACATGTCTTGATTTGAAAAAATTAATGTGTTATAATAAATAAATCAACTATAAATACATCTAAGGAGGGTACTAAATGAGTAAAATTAGCAGAGTAGAAGGAAATGAAGGATTATCACAGCAGGTTTTGAAACTTGCAGAGCAAAAGATATTTGCTCTGCAGAAAATGGGTTATGGACCTATAGCTATTATGCATTATTTAGCGGAGGAAAATAACGTGGCGGTTTCTTTAACCGGATATGAAGATGGATATGTAGCAACTATCTCTTAATTCTTAGGTGTAAAAAAGATTTATTATCTAAAAAAGCGAAACTTTAGTATAAAATTATACTTGAAGTTTCGCTTTTAAAAATTTTTATTTTATTTTCAGTTCTTTAAAAAACTATTCCAAAAGCACCAAGTACTTTTGGAATAGTTCCTTAAAAGATAATCTAACTCTTTATAAAATAGTAGAAGTAGGAATATAATTATTATCTGGAGGATATACAAATTCATCATTAGGCTTTTCAATTTGTCTAACATTTGTTACTTCTAAAATTGGAATATCATTTCCGTGATATTTACCTTTTGTAATTTTACCCTCTAATTCTATCCAAGTGTTATCACAAAGCTTAATTGCATCTTTGTATTTACAAAGAAAGCCTACAACAACACTTTGAAAATCAGAACTAATAATCATATTTCTTCCAAGAACAAACTCATCATTATTTAAATCATATACTCTGTATACGAAACCGGAAAACCTAAACTTTTGTCCAACATATGTATCTAAATTATCGTGTACAGATTGCAAAACATTCGTATAATTTTGAGTTGTAAGTTGAGTAATATCACTATTTGAAATATCATCATTTAATTTAATACTTGCCTTATATATTTTATAACCTACAATTCCACACAAGATTATAACTACTAATATAATGATACCTAATAGGATTTTATAAAAAAATGAACTATTTAATTTTAAATTATAAACAAACATAGAAAGAACCTACTTTCTTTTTAAAATAATTTTACTTAAATATATGCCTAAAATATATTAAATATACTTTAAATTTTTTCTTGCATTTTAAAGTAAATAATGATATAGTTAGACCTATAGAAAAATGATTTACGAAAGGAAGAAAAACACATGGGACTTTTTAAAACATATAGTGAGAAAGAAGTTAAAAGAATAAGACCAATAGTAGATAAAATTAATGGTTTAGAAGAAGAAATTTCAAAATTAACTGACATAGAGTTAAAAGCAAAAACAGAGGAATTTAAAAATAGATATGCAAATGGTGAGTCTTTAGATGATTTATTACCAGAAGCATTTGCAGTTGTTAGAGAAGCATCAAAAAGAGTATTAGGAATGAGACATTTTGATGTTCAATTAATAGGTGGTGTTGTACTTCATCAAGGTAGAATTGCAGAAATGAAAACTGGTGAAGGTAAAACATTAGTTGCTACACTTCCAGTATATTTAAATGCACTTACAGGAGAAGGAGTTCATGTTATTACAGTAAACGATTACCTAGCAAAAAGAGATAGCGAATGGATGGGAAAAGTTTATAGATTTTTAGGATTAACAGTAGGTCTTGTAATATCAGGAATGAACCCAGCACAAAAACAACAAGCATATAATTGTGATGTAACTTATGGAACAAATAATGAATTTGGATTTGATTATTTAAGAGACAACATGGTTATTTATAAAAATCAATTAGTTCAAAGAAAATTAAAATATGCAATCGTAGACGAAATTGATAGTATTTTAATAGACGAGGCTCGTACACCTCTTATTATTTCAGGTAGAGCTAACAAATCTTCCGATTTATACAAAAAAGCAGATAACTTTGTAAAAAGATTAAAAGCAAAAGTAATAGTTGAAGAAGATGTTAAAGATTTAGAACAAGCAGAAGATAACGAAAACTATGACTACATTGTAGACTTAAAAGCAAAATCAGCTACACTTACAAGTAAAGGTATTAAAAAAGCTGAAGACGAATTCCATTTAGAGAACTTTAACGATATAGAAAACTCTGAGTTAGTTCACAATGTAAATCAAGCATTACGTGCTCATGGAATTATGAAAAAAGATATAGACTACATTGTAAAAGATGGCGAAGTTCTTATTGTAGACGAATTTACAGGACGTATCATGTATGGAAGAAGATACAATAATGGATTACATCAAGCAATTGAAGCAAAAGAAGGAGTTAAAATTGCAGATGAATCAAAAACTTTAGCTACAATAACATTCCAAAATTACTTTAGAATGTACGAAAAATTATCTGGTATGACAGGTACAGCTATGACAGAAGAATCTGAATTCCAAGAAATTTATAATTTAGACGTAATAGAAATACCAACAAATAAACCAATGATTCGTGATGATCACCATGATGTTATATATAAAAATGAAAATGCTAAATTTAGAGCAGTTATAAATGATATAAAAGAAAGTCATGAAAAAGGCCAACCAGTGTTAGTTGGTACAGTATCAATTGAAAAATCTGAAAAATTAAGTAGCTTACTTAAAAAAGAAGGAATTAAACATGAAGTATTAAATGCTAAATTCCATGAAAAAGAAGCTGAAATTATAGCACAAGCTGGTAAGTTTGGAGCAGTTACAATTGCAACAAACATGGCAGGACGTGGTACAGATATTATGCTTGGTGGTAATAGTGAATATCTAGCAAAACAAGAAATGAGAAAGTTAGGTTATTCAAGTGAATTAATCGAACAAGCGACAGCATTTAACGAAACAGATGACAAAGAAATATTAGATGCTAGAAAGAAATTCAAAGAATTAGAAGAAAAACATAACAGTATTATAAAAGAAGAAAAAGAAAAAGTAATAGATGCAGGTGGACTAAAAATAATTGGTACAGAAAGACATGAATCTAGAAGAATTGACAACCAGTTACGTGGACGTTCTGGACGTCAAGGAGATAGAGGTGAATCTAGATTTTATATAGGTCTAGATGATGACTTAATGAAAATATTTGGTGGAGATAAAGTAACAGCTGTATACAATTTACTTGGTGCAGACGAAGATATGCCAATAGAATCAAGAATGATTACTAAATCTGTAGAATCTGCACAAAGAAGAGTAGAAGGTAGAAACTTTAGTATTCGTAAAAATGTACTTGCTTATGACGATGTTATGAATGTTCAAAGAGAAATCATATATGCACAAAGAAGACAAGTTCTTGACGGAGAAGATTTAAAAGACAAAATTATAAAAATGATGGATTCTGTTGCAGAAGATTTAATATCAGTTTATTTAACTGAAGAAAATGTTAATAAAGAAGCATTAATGGAAGATATTAAATCTACATTTGGAATAGAAGAAGTTAAGTCAATAAATAGCAAAAAACTAAATATAAATGAGGTTATTACTGAAGTACAAGACAAAATCCACGAAATATATAGCAAAAAAGAAGAAGAATTTGGTAGTGAAGAATTAAGAGAATTAGAACGTATAGTAATGCTAAAAATAGTAGACCAAAGATGGATGGATCATATAGATAATATGGATGAACTAAAAAACGGAATTGGTCTTCAAGGATATGGTCAAAAGGATCCAGTTGTTCAATATAGAATACTTGGTGGAGAAATGTTTGACGAAATGACTGCAAATATTAAAGTTGATGTTGTAAGATTCTTATTAAATGCTAGAAAAAAAGAAGGCGGAGTATCAAAACGTGAAGAAACTTCTAAAATTACAAATGCTAGTTTAGAAGATACAGCAATTAATTTAGTAGATGGTAGTTATAAAAAAGATGAGGGTGGAATGAACAAAACAGTTGTAAATGATGAACCAAAAGTTGGAAGAAATGACCCTTGTCCATGCCGGTTCAGGAAAAAAATATAAAAACTGCTGTGGTAAATAACCTCGCAAACCCTTATAAAATAAGGAATTGTTAAAAATAGAAAAAATGATAAATTTGTTCACAGATGACAATTTGTCCACGATTTGTCCACATAGCATAAATAATGTGGACAGAATCGAAGAAACCCCATAAAAATCAATAAAAAATCTACATGGACAATTATTGTGGACATAGTTATATAAAATGTCAGCATTTGAAATGCTGGCATTTTTCCGTTTCATTAAGTTTTATAATGAAGGAGAGATAACTATGGTAAGCGTAAGAAAACGTGGAAAGGTATATGAATACCGATTTGAAATTGCAACAGTTGACGGAACAAGAAAATGGATAACAAAGTCAGGGTATCCAACAAAAGCAGAGGCTTTTAAAGAAGGAGCAAAAGCCTATAACGATTTTTACTACAATGGTCAAAAGACGCAGTTAAGAGAAAATATGTCGTATGCAGATTTTTTAGATTATTGGATAGATAATTATGCAAGTTTCAATTTGCATTACTCTACTACAATATCTTATATAAACATTATTAAAAATCACGTAAAACCAAGAGTAGGATTTTATAAATTATGGCAATTAGATACACGTCTTTTACAGGAGTTTATCAATAAAATATATGTTGAGTATGGCTTTTCAAAAAACTATATGGCGAGTATTTTAAAAGTGGTTAAAGGTTCATTAAAATATGCGTGTTACACATTAAATTATATTACAAAATTGTAATATTGAGTAATATTAGAATGACGACTTATATGATAAAAAATGATAATATTACTGCAATAAATTACTTTTTAGTAAAGAAGGGATTAGCATTATATGAAATTAGTTAAAAAGATTGCAATAACAATTTTATTAATATTTATTTGTATAGGAAGTTATTTTATTTGTAGTGGTTATCAAATGTATAAGAATGCCATAAATAAAATGCCATTAAAGGATAAAATTACAACAATTAGGCAAAAAGAAGATTATACAAAAATTGATGATATGCCTCAAATATATTTAAAAGCAGTTGTATCAGTTGAAGATCATAGATTTTACAAACATTTTGGGATAGATGTCATTTCTATTGGAAGAGCATTTGTAAATGATATAAAAAAAATGAAATTTGTAGAGGGAGGAAGCACAATTACCCAACAACTAGCCAAGAATATCTATTTTACACAAGATAAGAAAATAGTAAGGAAAGTTGCAGAAATTTTTATGGCATTTAGCATAGAAAGTAACTACAATAAGGATGAAATATTAGAATTATATTTGAATACTTCATATTTTGGCAATGGATTTTATTCTGTTAAGTCAGCAAGTTTAGGTTATTTTAATAAATTACCAAAAGATATGAACGATAGTGAATCAATTATGCTAGCAGGAATCCCAAATGCTCCGTCTTTATATAATCCAATTCAAAATAAAAATTTAGCAATTGAAAGACAGAGGCAAGTTATAAATAAAATGATTAAATATGGTAACCTAGATAAAGTTGAAGCAGAAAAAATTATAAAATAATTATATTTAATTTTCTGAATTATTATAATTTAGAAAATTAAAGTGATATAATATGAATAATTATAAAAGCAAATTACGAAAGGAGATAAACTATGAAAAAAATATTAATTATAGAAGATGAAAAAATCATAAGAAATGAGTTAAAATCTTTGTTAGAAAACTCAGGGTATGAAGTATTAATTATAGAAAAGTTTGATAATGTTAAAGAAAATATAAAAAATATGAAATTTGATTTAATTTTAATGGATATTAATTTACCTAATAAAAATGGTGAAATTTTATTAAAAGAAATTAGAAAAGAATCTAATGTTCCTATTATTATGGTTACGAGCAGAGTAGGAGAAGTAGATGAAGTTTTATCTATATCTTATGGTGCAGACGATTATATTACTAAGCCATACAATCCAACAATCTTACTATTGAGAATACAAAATATATTTAAACGAATGGATAATAATATGGACGACTTATTTTATGATAATATTAGTGTTAATCCACAAAAAGGAATATTGAAACAAGGCGAAAAGGTATTAGAACTGACTAAAAATGAAATGATTATCTTTACATATCTTTTAAGTAATCGTGGTAGAATAGTAACTCGTGATGATTTAATGACAGATTTATGGAATAATAATGAATTTATAAATGACAACGCTCTAACAGTAAATATTAGTAGATTAAGAAATAAATTACAAAATTTTGGACTTGAAAATAGGATTGAAACAAGAAAAGGACAAGGGTATAAATTATTATGAGTTTTAAAAAATATTTATTAGATAAAACAGTACAGATAACTGTGTCAATTGTTGGATTCATAATTGCTATTCTTATGTTAAACGCATTTAAAGTGGAAAATGATTTAAAAATAGCATTGACAATATTATTTTTTTTAGTTGCAACATTTAATATTATTTTTGATTATTTCAGGAAATACAAATTTTACAAAAAAATATTAAATACGCTTGATAAGTTAGATAAAAAATATTTAATTTTAGAAATGTTAAAGAAGCCAAACTTTTATGATGGCGAAATTTTTTATCAAATTCTTTATGATATAAACAAGTCAATGATTGAAAATGTAAAAGAATATAATTTAAGTATTACCGATTTCAAGGAATATGTAGAAATGTGGATTCATGAAGTAAAGATTCCAGTAGCAAGTTTAACTTTATTAATTCATAATAACAGAAATATGTTTGATAAAAGATATATAGAACAAATTAGAAAGTTAGATAACTATATAGATCAAATTTTATATTTCGTTCGAAGCGAAAATGCCGAAAAAGATTATCTTATCAAAGAAAATGAATTGCAGAAGATTATTAAAGATGTTGCTTTAAAAAACAAAGATGACTTATTAGAAAATAAAGTTAATCTTGAAGTTGATGTTCATAATGAAAAAGTTTTAACGGATTCAAAATGGTTAGAGTTCGTATTAAATCAGATTATAAACAATAGTATTAAATATAAAAAAAATAATAACGATCCAATAATAAAAATTAGTGTAAAAGATGAAAAAGATAAAGTATATCTAACTATTTGGGATAATGGAATAGGAATACCTAAAAACGATATAAAAAGAGTATTTGATAAATCTTTCACTGGTGAAAACGGTAGAATAATGGCAAAATCAACAGGTATGGGACTTTATATTGTCAAGAAATTATGCGATAAATTAGGACATAAGATAATTATTGAATCTGAAATACATAAATATACAAAAATTACAATTATCTTTTATAAAAATGATTTTTATAAAATTGATTAAAGTTTATGCAGATTTAGATACTAAAAATAAATATTACAAAATTGTAATATTCTGTAATATTAGAATAACGACTAATCCTATCTTTTATATTACAATGTAATCAGAAAGGAGAAAGATTATGGAAAATATCTTAAAAATTGATAAAATTGAAAAATATTATGGCAATAAATCTAGTCTTACAAAAGCAATTGATAACCTATCATTTGATGTTGAAAAGGGAGAATTTGTTGCAATAATGGGAGCAAGTGGCTCTGGAAAGACTACTCTTTTAAATTGTATATCTACAATTGATAAAGTTACATCTGGACATATTTATGTAGCAGGTAATGATATCACAAAATTAAGAGGAAATAGTCTAAATAAGTTTAGAAGGGAAGAGTTAGGCTTTATATTTCAAGATTTTAATTTGCTTGATACTTTAACTGCTTATGAAAATATTGCTTTGGCACTTTCTATTCAAAATGTGAATTCAAGAGAAATTGATACAAGAATTAAAAAAATTGCAAAAGAACTGGATATTGTTAATGTACTTAATAAATATCCATATCAAATGAGTGGAGGTCAAAAGCAAAGAGTCGCTAGTGCAAGAGCAATAATTACTAATCCAAAGTTAATTCTTGCAGATGAACCAACAGGTGCATTGGATTCAAAGTCAGCTAAAATGCTTTTAGAAAAATTTGATTATTTGAATAAAGAATTACAAGCAACAATTCTTATGGTGACACATGATGCGTTTACTGCAAGTTATTCTTCAAGAGTCATATTTATCAAAGATGGTAAAATTTTTAATGAAATAATTAAAGGAACAAATTCTAGAAAAGAATTTTTTGATAAAATAATAGATGTTGTAACATTACTTGGTGGTGACTTAAACGATGCTCTTTAAGTTATCATTAAAAAATATTAGTAAGAGTATAAAGGATTATGCCATCTATTTCTTTACTCTGATACTAGGTGTTGCAATTTTTTATGTGTTCAATGCAATAGATGATCAGTCAGTTATGATGAAGGTATCATCAACAACAGCAGAAATAATAAAACTTATGACCAATGTTCTTTCTGGTGTTAGCGTGTTTGTATCTATAATATTAGCGTTTTTAATTGTTTATGCAAGTAGATTCTTAATAAAAAGAAGAAATAAAGAATTTGGAGTTTATTTAACGCTTGGAATGAGCAAAAAGAAAATATCCTTAATATTATTTATTGAAACATTAATAATAGGTATAGTTTCATTGGTAGTTGGTTTAGGAATAGGTTTTTTATTATCACAATTGATGAGTATTTTGGTTGCTAATATGTTTGAAGCAGATTTAACTAGATTTCAATTCGTATTTTCACCAAATGCTTGTATTAAAACTTTGATTTATTTTAGTATTATGTATTTTGTAGTTATGATATTTAATACTATAAATATTAGTAAATGTAAATTGATAGATTTAATGCATTCTAACAAAAAATCTGAAAAAATAAAATTAAAAAATCCATTGTTTTGTACAATAGTGTTTATTATTTCTTGTATAGCATTAGGATTTGCTTATTATCAGGTTACTGGTGGTATTGAGAAAATGACTTATGCAAATAGTATTTTTGTTCCTATAGGAATAGGTGCTGTTTCAACTTTCTTTGTGTTTTGGTCTTTATCGGGATTGCTTTTAAAAATATTTATAAGTATGAAGAACACTTATTATAAAGGGTTAAATAGTTTCACCCTTAGACAGTTTTCAAGTAAAATAAATACTATGACTTTTTCGATGACAATAATATGTTTGATGTTATTTATAACGATTTGCGTGTTATCGAGTGCAATGTCTATGAAAATATCTATGACAAATAATTTGAAAAAACTGGCTCCAGCAGATGTTCAAATTGGTAAGTTTATAAATGTAACTAATTATGAGTATTATTCTGAAAAACAAATAGAAGATTCAAAAATCTCAATATATGATACACTTGAAAATTTAGGCTATGATGTAGATAACAAACTTAAAGATATAGTAAAACTTGATGTTTATAACTTTGATAATATTGACTTAAAAACCAGTATTGGCTCTTACTATGATATTGCAAAGGATGAATATCCTTTAATGCCATACAATAAGAAGGAAAGTATTGTAAAGATAAGTGATTACAACAAAATTGCAAAATTGTTTGGACTAAAAGAATATACATTAAATGATGATGAATATTTTATTGTTGCTAATTATTCAGAATATGTAGAATTCAGGAATGAGGGACTTAAGGTAGATACAATACTTAATATAAATGAAAAGAAATTAAAACCAAAATATGATAGTTGTGTAGAAGGTTTTATTGCAATGAATTCAACATATTCAAATCTGGGAATTTTTGTTGTTCCTGATAATGCAGTAAATGATTCAATGAAAAAATATGAATATTTAACTGCTAATTATAATGTTACAGATATAAATGAGAAAAATCTTTCGGAAAAAGAGTTAAGTGAAATTTGCAAAGAAAATTCTAATAATACTGTTATTGATTTTGATTCTAAAATGACAATTAAAGAAAATAGTATTGGACTAGGTGCAATGGTTACCTTTATAGGATTATACTTAGGTATTATATTCTTAATTTCTTGTGCTGCAATTCTAGCACTTAAAGAATTATCGGAATCAAGTGATAATGTAGAAAAGTTTAATATGCTAAGAAAAATAGGCGTAGATGAAAAAATGATTAATAAAGCATTGTTTAGACAAATTGGTATATTTTTTATGTTTCCGTTATTAGTTGCAATTATACATTCTATATTTGGAATTAAATTTTGTAATTATTTGTTAAGTGCCTTTGGAGCCGCTAATTTAGTATCATCAATAATTGGTGTTGCAATATTTATTGTTGCGATTTATGGAGGATACTTCTTAGTAACTTATATTTGCAGTAAAAATATAATTAAGGAAAAATAATATATCTGATAAAACGATATCTCAGTAGTTTAACTAATCTTAATATATAGTATATAATTATGAACAGAAAAAAACACAAATGTATGATTTTCCAATTCGCACAATTTATTGAACTTTGAAATATGGTATAATGATGGCAGTGAACGGATGTGGACGGTGTCCACAATTTGTCCACAGTAGAGAAATATTTATAATATAAATAGTACAGATAATACAAATAATATAGATGTTACCTAGTCTGGAAAAGCCTGAAATACAGGTAATATTATAAATACAAATAATACAGATAATATGGGAGTACAAAGTTCTTGTGGTTCAGGAAAAAAATATAAAAACTGCTGTGGTAAAAATCAGTAATATCAACCTATCTTGTAACAAAAAAAGATACTTAAAGCAACAGAAAATAAAGATTAAGATAGTTAAATTTTATCTAAAAAGGAAGGAAACCAGAGATTGTTAATCTCTGGTTTTTTGCCCCTATGTTAGCTCTCTTTATTATTGTAGAAAAAGTGTCAAAAATGATTGACAAATGTTACAAAACCCATTATAATACTTATGTTAACTGTAAAAAATGCCCATGAAAAATAATAGGCACCACAAACGAAAGGAGAATTTTATGCCAGAAGATTTTAGACATGAGCAAATTAAAGAATTAATACAAAATAGTAATTCTTACTGCTTTAGTAGATAACTTAGCGGAAGGAAAAGAACAGGCTTTAAAAGTAATAAAAGCTTGGAAACCATTTCCGGATATACTGTTTTATTGCAAAATTGATGCAGTAACAGCATATGAAAGAAATAAGCTGAGAGCAAATCATGATGAATTTGAAGATTTAGAATCATTAAAGTATTATGAAGAAAAATACGAAGAAGCAGTTAAATTTTTGAGAGAAAACACTAACCTGAGAATTGTTGAACTGGATACTTCAGATTCGATGCAGGAAAGTGTAAACAAAGTAAAGGAGACAGTAGAACATGAAGGACTTAATTAAAAAATATCAGTATTTAAAGGAAATTGACTTCTCAAAATTAGAAGTCATTGCAGATGGAAAATCTAAAACAATATATGCTTTGGATGATGAAACTGCAATTATGTTTTACAAGCCACATCTTAGAAGTGTAACCAATAAACGTGAAGGTGTTATCGAAGGCACAGATGTGTACCGGATGTATGCAACAATGTTTTTCTTAAATCTTATGGAGGAAAATAATATTCCAACAGAAAGAGTTGTAGACAGAATCTTCAACATCAATGGAAAATTGGCAATTTTAATAAAACGTTGCCAACCAATTCCACTTGAATGGACTAGAAGATATTATGCGGCAGGCTCAATTGTGAGACTTTTCCCGATTTTCGTTAAAGATGGACAGAAATTTGATCCACCACTTAATAAGTATGACGCAAAAATTGATGTCAGCTTAACAGGTGGAATTGATGATCCGACAATGAACGAAAGCTATATTACAGGACTTCATCTTATGACTAAGGAACAATTTGATGAAGCAGACAAGATGCTTTCAAAAATCGGAGATATTTTAAGAACTGTCTACGAAGATGCCGGAATCAAGCTGGTTGACTTGAAAATGGAGTTTGGAATTCTGAATGAGAGAATCATATTAATAGACGAACTCAGTCAGGACTGTATGAGAGCAAATGATATGGTAACGGGAGAAACTCTTACTAAAGATGCTTACAGGCAGTGGAAAACTCCAGAAGAAGTATTATCAACTTATGAAACATTCTTAAAAAGAATGTGCCCAAAATACAAAGATTTAGTGGTAACCTTATAACGAAATATTTTAATAAAAATCAAAGTTTCATAGAAAGGACAAAATCATGAAAGTAGACGTTATTGTAGGTGGTTTATATGGAGATGAAGAAAAGGGCAAGATTGTGAGCTACTTGGGAAATGAAAACAATTATGATTATGTTTTCCGGGTTAATGCTTCAACGAATGCAAGTCATTGTGTGCAGTTAGAAGGAAGTGATGACATCATTGTTACAAAGCAGCTTCCATCAGTTTTCTTTAATGATGATGTGAAGTTTGTTGTAGGACCGGGCGCAGTTCTAAACTTGAAAGCCTTAAAGGAAGAAGTTTATTCAAGGCCGGATGATTTAATGAATAAGGTAAGCATTGCATCAACAATTTGCTTATTAATTGAGCCGTATATCGAAAAAACGGTAGGTTCTACAATTTCAAAATCGTTAGGAAGCACCAATCAGGGAACTGGAGTTGCAGTAGTTGCGCGGACAAGAAGACATTGTCTGAGGTTGTATGATGTTGCAAATTGCGTAAATGGAAAATTAACAGTTGAAGAATTAGTAGAAAAGATTATTTTTACTTCTAATGAAACTGATTTTGTATATTTTTCAAAGAAAGAAAAAGCCTATTTTTCTAAAATTGCTGAGGATTTAATTAATGAATACAAGGCAATTGTTGAGAAAATTGGAGAATTTTCTCTTGAATACACGCAGTTCTTAAACGCTATTCCGGAAGACAGCAAAATCTTGATTGAAGGCTGTAATGGGATTATGTTAGACAATCTTCATGGATTAAATCCATACACAACAAGCGCATCAACAGCAGTAAATGCATTAATGAATGGAGCAAACATTTCTCCATACCATTTGAATGATACATATATCATTTGTACAGGTTACTTTTGCTGCCTCAATAAAAGACCATTTTTAACAGAGATGGAAGAGGAAGATGCAGAGAAAATCTATATTAACAATGATGAAGTAGATAATGCAGAAGGTATGAAGAGAAGAATTGGGTGGTTTGATTTACCAACATTAAAAAAAGCACTTACAGGGCATGAAGGTGCAAAGCTGGTCATCAACAAGCTTGATATTATGAAAGACTTGGAAAAAGTAAAGATTTGCACAGAATACCGCCTTTCAGATGGAAGAACGGTAGAATATATGCCGGACAACTTAATGGAATTACAAGGAGCAGTACCAGTCTACCGTGAATTTGATGGCTGGGGAGATATCTCTCAAGCAACTTGCAAGGACGAATTACCAGAAGCCTTATTGGAATTTTTATCATATGTGGAAAAAGAAACACATTTTAAAATTGCTTTTGTAGGAAATGGTAGAGGACAGAATTCACTCATAAAGATGTTATAATAACTATAAAAAACAAACAGACTCAAATTGGGTCTGTTTGTTTTTGTTTTGAAAATTAAGATTGTCTATTTTTTCATATTTCTTCTTTATAAAAATTTCTAAATAATTTTTTATAAAATCACTTGACAATTGAATATACATTCAACTATAATAAATTTACAGTTGAGTATCAATTCAATTATTGTTGAATATAATATAAAAAATACAAAAGAAAGAAGGGAAAAACATGTCAAAAAATGAGTTCATATGTGATTGTAATGTTATTCATCAAGATGTAGTTGCAAGCACAAAAGAAAAGATGACAGATGAATATTTATTTAGTAAACTTGCAGAATTTTTTAAAATACTAGGAGATATAACAAGAGCTAAAATATTATTTGCATTAGATCAAAATGAAATGTGTGTATGTGATATAGCAAACGTGCTTGGAATGACCAAATCATCAATATCACATCAGCTTGGAACATTAAGAAGATCTGGAATAGTAAAATGTAGAAAACAAGGAAAAGAAGTATATTATATGTTAGATGATGAACATGTAAGTAGATTATTCGAGTTAGGAATAGAGCATATAGAACATAAATAAAAGCTATTTATGAGTTAAAAAGTAGTCAGTAAGTTTAAAAGTAAAAAATGAAAGGAAGGATTTATTATGAAAAAAGTATTAAAATTAGAAGGATTAGATTGCGCAAATTGTGCAGCAGAATTAGAAAATAGAATAAACAAAGTAGAAGGAGTAGAAAACGTATCTGTTAGTTTCATGACACAAAGATTAACTTTTGAATGTAATGAAGAAATATTAGAAGAAAAATTAAAAGAAATTAAGAAAATAATAAAGAAAGAAGAACCAGACGTTGAAGTTGAAGAAATCTAACTGAAATAAATGTTATTAGATATTTGTTTAACAAATGATTAAAATTCAAAAAGAAAGAGTGTGTATTTTTAATTTATATAATACACATTAAATGAGGAATTTATAGAATGAAAAAAAGAGCAAGAAAAATTATAATAGCATTAGTTTTGTTTGCAATTGCATTATTAATACCATTTTCATATGAATGGATAAATAATGTGATATTTATTGCAAGTTATTTAATAGTTGGTTTAGAAATAGTATTAAAAGCAATAAGAAATATAACAAGAGGAAAAGTATTTGATGAAAATTTTCTTATGGCAATAGCAACTATAGGAGCATTTGCAGTAGGCGAATTTCCAGAAGCAGCAACAGTTATGATACTTTATCAAATAGGCGAATTGTTCCAAAGTTATGCAGTAGATAAATCAAGAAAATCTATATCAAGTTTAATGGATATTAGACCAGATTATACAAATGTAAAAAGAGAAAATGAAGTTTTAAAAGTTTCACCAGAAGAAGTAAAAATAGGAGAACTAATCGTAGTAAAACCAGGAGAAAAAATTCCATTAGATGGAGTTATCGAAGAAGGAAAATCTATGTTAGATACTTCAAGTTTAACAGGGGAATCTATGCCACAAGACGTAAATATAGGAGACAACGTTTTAAGTGGATGTATAAATAAAAGTGGATTATTAACAATAAAAGTAACAAAAGAATTTGGAGAGTCTACAGTAAGCAAAATACTAGATTTAGTAGAAAATGCAAGTAGTAAAAAATCAAAATCTGAAAACTTTATTACTAAATTCGCTAAATATTATACTCCAGCTGTAGTAATAATAGCAGTAATTTTAGCTGTTGTACCACCAATTATTATAAAAGATGCCGTATTTACAGATTGGTTATATAGAGCTTTAACATTTTTAGTAGTATCATGCCCATGTGCACTTGTAATATCAATACCACTAGGATTCTTTGGAGGAATAGGTGGAGCTTCTAAAAAAGGAATATTAGTAAAAGGAAGTAATTACCTAGAAGCTTTAGCACAAACAGAAATAGTTGTATTTGATAAAACAGGTACACTAACAGAGGGAATTTTTGAAGTACAAAAAATAGAAACAGTAGATATAAAAAAAGAAGAACTTTTAGAATTAGCAGCATATGC
Organism: uncultured Clostridium sp.; assembly: GCA_900553405.1. Classification (GTDB taxonomy): domain Bacteria; phylum Bacillota; class Clostridia; order TANB77; family CAG-508; genus UMGS1663. The sequence goes on from USDF01000001.1 coordinate 39,656, forward strand.
AGAAAATCATTCAAACCATCCAATATCTTTATCTGTAAAAAATGCATATAAAAATAAAATAGATATGAAAAAAATTACAGAAACAGAGGAAATAGCAGGACTAGGAGTTAAAGCAATAATAGACGGAAAACAAGTGCTAGTTGGAAACGATAAATTAATGGAACAAGCAAAAATTAGTTATGAAAAATCAACAGATATAGGAACTATATTATATGTTGCAATAGATAACAAATTTGCAGGATATATCGTAATTGCAGATAAAATAAAGAATGATTCTAAAAAAACAATAGAAATTTTAAAAGGAAATAACATTAAAAAAACAGTTATGCTTACAGGAGACAAAAAACAAGTAGGCGAGCATGTAGCTGATATTTTAGGATTAGACGAAGTTTATACAGAACTACTACCAGACGGAAAAGTAAAAAAAGTAGAAGAATTATTAAAACAAAAAAGCGAAAAAGGAAAACTTGTATTTGTTGGTGATGGAATAAATGATGCACCAGTATTAGCTCTAGCAGATATAGGAATTGCAATGGGGGGACTTGGTTCAGATGCTGCAATAGAGGCTGCAGATGTTGTAATAATGACAGACGAACCATCTAAAATAGGAAATGCAATACAAATTTCTAAAAAAACAATGAGAATAGTTCGTGAAAATATAATTTTTTCATTAGTAGTTAAAATAGCCGTATTAATTTTAAGTGCATGTGGATTATCTACAATGTGGGAAGCAGTATTCGCAGATGTAGGAGTATCTATTATAGCAATATTAAATTCATTAAGAGTATTAAGAAATAAATAAAGGACATTTGGGAACGGGTCACTTTTGTCCTATACATAAAATAGACGAATATAACTTCGCCTATTTTAGTGTTTATTGTAAACTATTAGAGATGGACCATTTTAGTTTAGTAAATTTATTATATTTTGCCCTCAAAACTAAAACGCCCCGTCACTAATAGTTTAGTTTAATAAATTTGCAATTAAGTCAATTACTGTGTTAGTCATTACCGTATAGTCTAGTTCACTGTGTTTATGATATACAATTTCATGGCATAAGTCATCAATCAAATTAATTGCAATGTGAACTTTTTCATACAAGTTAGCTGTATCAAATCCACTATTTGCTAGTATATTATAAAGTGTTTTTGTCATATACATTTCATGTTCTTGAAAGAAACTAGCTATTTCTTTATCTGAATGAACCATAGCTGTAATTTCTTCGTGAGCTGATTGTGAAAGTTTATGATTTTCTACAAATTTATCTATCATTTCTTTTAATATTTCTTTTATATTAGCTTTAGAAACAGTTTTGCCCTCAGTTATAGTAAGCATAGGGTAGAAAATATCACCTGCGTATCTTTTAATTCCTTCAAGTAATATATCATGTTTATCATTAAAATATTGATACACAATACCAGTAGAAACACCAGCAGCTTTTGCTATTTGTGCTGTGTTTGTATTGTAGTATCCTTTATTACATATAAGCTCAAAACCAGCTTCTATAATTTTTTCTTTTTTCTCAATAGAACGTTTTTGTATAGGTTCTCTAATATCGTTAGATGTCATGTTATCAGTCCCTTCTTTAAAAATGATATAGCTAAATTATAAGTATTAAGCAATATCAGTATATTTAATATACATTAAAAAAGTATGTATAAAACTAAGTTCTCTAAAATTAAATTAACTATATTATAAAGGCAACAAAATAAAAAGTCAAGAAATATGAAAAATATTTCATATTCTATTGACTTTTGAAATAATAATATTTATAATGTCTAACAGAATATGAAATAAATTTCAAGTTAAGGAGGAGACTATGGAGAAAATAGTTGAAATAAAAAATGTAAGTAAAATTTACAAAACAGGAGAAAAAGAATTTAAAGCACTAGATAACATTGATTTATCTATAAACAAAGGAGAATTTGTTGTAATACTTGGACCATCAGGAGCAGGAAAATCAACATTATTAAATTTAATAGGTGGAATGGATACACCAACAAATGGAAGCATAAAAATTGATGGAGAAGATATCTCAAAATATAATGAGAACAAATTGAGCGAGTATAGAGCAGAGAATATCGGATTTATCTTTCAATTTTACAACATATTGCCAACACTTACTGTATTGGAAAATGTTGAATTAATTAAAGATGTTGTAAAAAACGGAAACGATAGCAAAGAAGCTATAAAAGCTGTTGGATTAGAAAATCACATGAATAAATTTCCAAACCAATTATCTGGAGGTGAACAACAAAGAGTTTCTATAGCAAGAGCTATAGCTAAAAATCCAAAATTACTATTATGCGATGAACCAACAGGTGCACTAGATTCAAAAACAGGTGTCGAGGTTTTAAAACTATTACGCAAACAATGTGATGGAAACAATGGAGCAAATACAGTAATTATAGTAACTCACAATAGCTTATTTGCAGATATTGCAGACACAGTAATAAGAGTAAAAAACGGAAAAATAGAAAGTGTAACTGCAAATGAAAATCCTAAAAAGATTGACGAGGTGAAATGGTAATGGCTAAATTAAACAAAAAAATATTAAGAGATATAAAACAAAACAAAATGCAATTTTTTAATGTTTTTATTATGATATTTTTAGGAGTATTTGTTTTTGCAGGAGTACATTCATATATGGATGGTATGCAAATAAGTGGCGATAATTACTATGAATCAAACAATTTACAAGACTTATGGCTAACAGGTGAAAACTTTAATAAAGAAGATTTAGACAAAGTAAAAAATATCGAAAATGTTAAAAACGCAGAAAGATTATTAAGCATAAGAACAGACTTAGAAAATGAAAAAGAAAAAGACGTACAACTAGAAACAATCTTTATTGAATCAAATGAAATATCAAAAATGTACATTGCAGATGGAGAAGAATTTTCTAAAGAAAAAGATGGTGTATGGTTTGATAGCTATTTAGCAAAATATTTAGACCTAAAAGTTGGAGATGAAATTACTTTTAAATATAAAGACTACACAATGACAGAAAAAATAAGAGGTCTAGTAAACACACCAGACCATGTGTATTTTGTAAAAGATGAAACAGCAATTTTCCCAACACATAAGGATTATGGTTACATATATCTTTCTATAAATGAATTTCCAAAACAATATATTTATGATGAGATAAAAAATAAAATTGTGGCAGAAAATACTATAATGGAAAACATGAAAGATAGCATAACAAATGAAACAATAGAAAAAATGATTCCAGACTTTAACATAGAAGACTATTATATATTTAATCAAGTAATTGTAGATGTAGATGATACAAGCAAAATAGAAGAAACAAAAAGAAATATAGAAAATGATATTAAAGCTGCAATAGCAGTTACAGATAGAGAAGCAAGCGCATCTTGCGAAACATATAATTCAGAAATAGAAGAGGGAGCAACATATTCAGAAGTATTTACATTTTTATTCTTATTTATAGCAATATTATCTGTTGTAACAACAATGAACAGATTTGTAAAAAAACAAAGAACACAAATAGGAACATTAAAAGCATTAGGATTTAAAAATAGCAAAATAATAAGACACTATGTAGGCTATGGATTTTATATAAGTATAGCAGCTTCAATACTTGCACTATTAGTTGGAAACTTTGGATTAGGCAAATTCTTCATGAACATGGAAATGTCATATTTTGAAGTTCCAGTTTATAGTACAATATTATTACCTACAGTATATATACTTGCAGTATTTGTAGTAATAATAGTAACTATTGCAACATATTTCTCTTGCAGAAAAATCTTAAAAGAACCAGCAGTAGAAGCATTAAGAATAGAAATACCAAAAGTAAAGAAAACAAATTTTGACTTAACAACAAAAGGAATATTCAAAAAAGCCTCAATTTCTACAAGATGGAATTTAAGAGATATAGGAAGAAATAAAGGAAGAAGCATAATGGGTATAGTAGGAATAATAGGCTGTACAATGCTTTTAGTATGTGCATTTGGCTTACTAGACACAATGAATTCTTACTTAGACTGGCAATTTGACAAAATAAATAATTTCGAATACAAACTAGGATTATCAAGTAATTATACTGATGAAGAGCTAGAAGATGCAAAAAACAAATACGGAAATGCTACAAGTCAAACTCTAGCAATAGAAGTAAAAAATGGAGATAAAAAAGAAACAAATACTTTAACAATAAATGACGCAAAAGATTATTTAAAATATACAGACCATAACAAAAACTATATAGACTTAAAAGATGATGGAATATATATTACAGAAAAATTATCAGAAAAATACGACTTAAAAGTTGGAGACGAAATATCTTGGCATGCATTTGGAAACAATAATTGGTATACATGTAAAATAGTAGGAATAAATCGTGACCCACAAAATCAAAATTTAAATATGACTAGAAAATATTATGAGTCTTTAGGACTTGAATATAAAGCAGATTCGTTATATACTAATTATGACTTAAGTGACACAAAAACAATCGCAGGAGTAGAAACAATACAAAGCATTTCAAACCTAAGAGAAGGTATAGAAAGCATGTTAGAAACTACAAAAACAATGGTTGTAATATTAATAGTAGTGTCAGTAATTTTAGCATATGTAATTATTTACAATTTAGGAATACTATCATTTGCAGAAAAACAATATCAATTTGCAACATTAAAAGTATTAGGATTTAAAGATAAGCAAATAAAGAAAATATTTGTAAAACAAAATATATGGCTTTCTATAGTAGGTATTCTAGCAGGATTACCACTAGGATATACAATGATAGACTATATATTTAAAGCAGCACTTGGAGAAAACTATGACTTTCCAGCAATGATAAGTGTACCTTCATATTTGTATGCAGCAATAGGAAGCTTTGTAGTAGCACTACTTGTAAATAAAACACTATCTAGAAAAGTTAAAACAATTGATATGGTAAGTAGTTTAAAAGGAAACGAATAACGTGGCAAAAGGGACGCCCTTTTTTACCACAAAAATTACTAAAAGAGACGTCCTTTTGATGACAAAAAAATTGATACGAGTTATAATGCTTTAAAAAGAGGAAAAAGAAAAAATGGGAAATATAGTTTTATTAGATGATCTAACAATTAACAAAATAGCTGCAGGTGAAGTTATAGAAAGACCTGCAAACGTAGTAAAGGAACTTGTAGAGAACTCACTAGATGCAGGGGCAACACATATAATAGTAGAAATAAAAAATGGTGGTAAAACTTTAATAAAAGTAACCGACAATGGAAAAGGCATATCTAAAGATGATATGCCTATTTCCATTGAAAGACATGCAACTAGCAAAATAAGAAAAGTAGAAGATTTAGAAAACACATATACAATGGGATTTAGAGGTGAAGCATTAGCAAGTATTTCTGCAATATCAGAAATGACAATGATATCTAAAACTCTAGAGGAAACAACAGGATATAAAATTCAAACAACAGCAGGAAATGTAATAGATATAGAAGAATGCGGAGCACAAACTGGTACAACTATAATAGTAGAAAAATTATTTTTTAATACACCTGTAAGATATAAATTTTTAAAACAAGATGCTACTGAAAATAAATATATAAAAGAATGGGTTCATAAAGTAGCACTTGCAAATCCACAAGTGTCTTTCAAATTAGTAAGTGATGGAAAACAAATATTTTTTTCTAATGGAAATGGAAAAATAGAAGATATTATTTATTTATTATATGGAAAAGAAATAAAAGAAAATTTGGTAAAAGTAGACTACGAAGAAAATAATATAAAAATCACTGGAGTAGTAGGAAACACAATGGTAGCAAGAGATACAAGAAAGGACCAAATAATATTTTTGAATAAAAGGCATATACAAAATGTAGCTTTAATGAGCAGTGCAGACCAAGCTTTTAAAGGTGCTACAGGAATTGGAAAATATGGATTTTATATATTAAATTTAGAAATGTCAGCAAATTATTATGATGTAAATGTGCATCCTACAAAGATAGAAGTAAGATTTAATGAAGAACATGAAATAACTAGAATTTTGTATCATGCAATAAAAAATTCAATATTAAATTCAGAGTTTTTAGGGAATAATCAAAATGAAAATAAAGAGAAATATATTGAAAATGAGTTTGAATTTTTGACAACAAATAAAATAGAAAGCAATGGAGAATTCAATATAACTAGTAAAATTGATTTGCCTAAAACAGATGTGACATCTTTAAAAATAGAAGAAAATACAGAAAAAAACATAGAAAACAGCGATTTACCAAAAATAGAAAATCAAAATATTGAACTTAGAAAAAGAGAAGAAAAGAGAAAAGTAGAATATAAGTATATAGGAATTTTGTTTAGAACATACATAATAGTAGAAATAGCAGATGAAATATACTTAATAGATCAACATGCAGCACATGAAAGAGTTTTATATGAACAAATAAAAGAAAATTATAAGAATCATATAGAACAAAATAGTCAATTAACATTAATACCAGAAGTAGTAAACTTGACACATAAAGAAATGGAATTCGTAAAAGAAAATATGAAACTATTTAGAGATATAGGGTTTGACATAGAAGAATTTGGAGAAAATACATTAAAGATAAATGGAATACCAGATTTAGAATATAGAGCAAAAACAAACAATATATTTTTAGATATATTAGATGAAATGTTAAGTAATGAAAGAACATCTGTAAAAGACGTAGAAGAAAGATTTATAGCAACAGTAGCATGTAAGGCAGCAGTAAAGGCAAATATGGATTTAAAAGAAAAAGAGGTAGATGATTTAATACAAAGTTTACTATCATTAAATAATCCATACACATGTCCACACGGAAGACCAACGACAATAAAAATTTCTAAAGAATATCTTGAAGAGCATTTAGGAAAATAGATTATAAATGCAAGATAACTTATTTAATAAAGATTAAGGACTATTCAAGAGAATAGTCCTATAGAGATTTTCTTTAAAATTTTAGTTTCATAAGTTTTTCAATTATAAAACATATTATAAAAACTAATAAAACAGTTCCTAAAGAAATTGATATGTTCCAAATATGGATACCGAATATAGCTGCTAATACGCCAAATAGGATAAAACCTATACCAAGTGATATAAAACTATTAAGTAGTACTAAAATCTTACCTATATCATTTTTGGTCATGTTGCTCATATCTTTTGCCTCTCTTTCATAATGTTGAATTTTATGCTTAAGCGATTATAACACATTTGACATAAAAAGTAAATATCAAGAATTGTTTTTCCATAGAAGAAAATAAAAGATATATATATTAGAAAAATAAATTATAAAAATTAGAGCCTAAAATATAGGCTCTAAATAATTAAAAATATTAAGGCATTTTCTTATTAAAGATTTTTCTTTTCCTCTTTTCAAAATCTTTAGTACAACTAATTCTACTACCATCTATTAACATTATATGGTTAGGTTCATACCGAAGAGGGCAGTTTTTTTCTTTGCAAAATGCACATTCAATATTATCTTTTATTACTGAAAATAAATTTTTTTTCATATTACTATACCACCTTTCAAAAATTATTGATAAGATTAAATAAAACACATTAGTTGCAATCAATATAATAACATGAAAGATATAAAAAAACAAGAAAAAGATATTAAATAATAAAATAAGGAGGAGAAAACATGGATTTAGTTATAGGACTTGCAATTCCATTTTTAGGAACAACATTGGGATCAGCAATGGTATTCCTGATGAAAAACAAAATAGACAATAAAATAGAAAAACTTTTATTAGGATTTGCTTCAGGAGTAATGATAGCAGCATCAATTTGGTCATTGCTAATACCTGCAATAGAAATGTCAGAGTCACAAGGAAAAATAGCATGGGTGCCAGCTGCAATAGGATTTTTACTGGGAATAACATTTTTACTTGTGCTAGATAGCTTAATTCCACACTTACACTTAAAGAGTGACAAACCAGAAGGAATAAAAAGTAAACTAAAAAAGACAACAATGATGGTATTTGCAGTAACTCTTCATAATATTCCAGAAGGAATGGCAGTAGGGGTAACATTTGCTGGAGCACTTACACAAAATGCAGGAATAACAATGGCAGGGGCATTTGCATTAGCAATAGGTATAGCAATTCAAAACTTCCCAGAAGGCGCAATTATTTCAATGCCGTTAAAAAGTGAAGGAATGTCAAAAAGTAAAGCATTTTTATATGGAACATTATCCGGAATAGTAGAGCCAATAGGAGCAATAATTACAATATTATTAACGAGTGCTGTAGTACCAATCCTTCCATATTTGCTAGCTTTTGCAGCAGGAGCTATGATATATGTTGTAGTAGAAGAACTTATACCAGAGTCACAAGCAGGGGAACACTCAAACATAGGAACAATAGGAGTAGCAATAGGTTTTGTAGTTATGATGATTTTAGACGTTGCATTAGGGTAAAATTAATAAGCAATCTTTGGATTGCTTTTAATTTGTTTTAAGCAAAAATCAGTCAAAAAAAATATGAAATTTAGATAAAAAAATTGATAATTGAAAACAAGTATGATAGTATATAAAAAACTAAAGAATTGGAAGTGTAAAATGAACCAGAAAAAACAATTATTAATAAATACAATAATAATAGCAATAGGAAAGTTAAGTACACAAGTAATTTCATTCCTATTATTACCATTATATACATCAAAATTAAGTCCAGAAGAATATGGAACATATGACTTTTTTGTAACACTATCTGTATTTTTATTACCAATAATAACATTACTTATGGAAGAATCTATGTTTAGATTCTTAATTGATGCAGAAGATGAAAAATCTAAAAAAAGAGTTATAACAGCAACCATAGCATATACCATATTTGGAAGTGTATTATTCACAATAATTGTAGCTTTAATAATGAGTTTTATGCATTATGAATATACATTAGTATTTATAATGTTTATGATATCAAACATATTGATAGGGCTAAGTAATGCTTTATCAAGAGGCATGGGCAGAATAAAGTTATATTCATTATCAAACTTTATTTTAGGTGTATCAACAATTATATTAAATATAATATTTATAGTAAACTTTAAACTTGGTGTAAATGGTCTTTTATGGTCAAATGTAATAGCAAATTCAGTTACTGCAATATTCATATTAGCAAAACTTCATCTAATGAGATATGTAAGTAAAGAGGACCTTAGCAGAAAAACGCTATCAAAAATGATTAGATATTCAGTTCCATTGGTACCCAATAATTTATCTTGGGTCATAATAAGTTTATCAGATAGACTTATGCTAACTCAGATGGCTGGAACTGCACAAAATGGTATATATTCAATTGCTAATAAATTTCCTAATATAGTATATACATGTTATGGATTTTTCTCTACAGCATGGAAAGAATCAGCTGCTAAGATTTTAAAAGAAGATAACAAAGAAAAATATTACAATAGCATATATAAAGATGTAAAAAACTTTTTAAAGGCAATAGTAATAGGATTAATTGCAATAATGCCATTTGCATTTCCTATATTAGTAGATTCTAGTTACAATGAAGCATATATATATATTCCTATTTTGGTAATTTCAATATATTATACAAATATGTCAAATTTCTTTGGGGGAATTTTTGGAGCATATAAAGATACAAAGATAATGGGAAGTACAACAATTGTAGCAGCAATTATAAATATAGTAATAAATTTTATATTTATACCTAAGTTTGGAATATATGCAGCTGTATTTTCAACATTAATCTCTAATATAATTATATATTGGTATAGAAGGCAAAAATTGAAAATGTATATAAATTTAAAAGGAAAATTCAATTATATATTTTGGATATTGCTAGCATTAACATTATTTACGTATTATAAAAACAATATGATAATTAATATATTAATGTTTGTATTAGTATTAGCATATTGCATATTTACTAATAAGAATTTTATAGGTCGAATTTTAAGACCAATAGTAAATAGATTTAAGAAGAATAATTAAAACTTACATTTAGGTGTAAGTTTTTTTCTAGCTGTTTTTACTCCATTCCTAAAAACAGCTGAATTAATCAAAAATAATTGGACAAAATATACAAAAAATGCAATGTTAGCCTTGACAAACAATTTAAAAAATATTATAATGTTAACCAAGACTAACAAAAAGGAGAAATATTATGATATCAAAGTCTTTAGAGGAATATCTAAAAACAATATACATATTAAAAAAACAGAATGAAAATGTACGTGTTACAGATATTGCTAATAAAATGAATTGCACCAAGCCAAGTGTAAATAAAGCAATAAAAAATTTGAAAGAAAATGAAATGGTAAATTATCAATCATATGGTACTATAGAACTTACTGAAAAAGGAGAAGAACTAGCTAAAAAAATATTAGAAGCTTATGATATAGTTTATTTATTTTTGAAAGACGTTTTAAATTTAGAAGATGGACAAGCACAAGAAGAAGCAGAAAACATCAAATCTGTAATATCAGATGATACAACAAATAAACTTGCAAAATATATTCATAAAGTTTTAGGTTTAACAAATCTAGATTGTGACTATGATATAAATAAAGAAAAGTGCAGATGCTGCGCAAGAAGAAAGATAGAAAGGAAATAGAAAATGAGTAACGAATTATTAGAAATAAAAGATTTACATGTAAATGCAGGAGAAAAAGAAATTTTAAAAGGAATAGATTTAAATATAAGAAAAGGAGAAATACATGTAATAATGGGACCAAATGGTTCTGGAAAAACTACAACTGCAAATGCAATATTAAATAATCCAGAATACACAAAAACAAATGGAACAATTAATTTTGAAGGAGAAGATATAACAAATTTAAAAACAGACGAAATAGCAAGAAAAGGTATTTTTATGTCTTTCCAATTACCAGAAGAGATACCAGGAGTTTCTGTTACAAACTTTTTGAAATATGCTAAAAATAAAATTACTGGACAACCTGTAAAAATATTTCAATTCAAAGATGAACTTGCAAAATATATGGAAGAACTAAATATGAATCCAAAGAATATGGAAAGAAGCTTAAATGTAGGTTTCTCTGGCGGAGAAAAAAAGAAAAACGAAATATTACAAATGCTTGTATTAAATCCAACGCTTGCAATTTTAGATGAAACAGATTCAGGACTAGATGTAGATGCAATAAAGACTGTTTCAAAAGGAATAGAAATGTTTAAAAATGAGAATAATGCAGTTTTAATTATTACTCATAATACTAAAATTTTACACAGCTTAAAAGTTGATTATGTACATGTTTTAGTAAATGGAAAAATTGTAAAAACAGGTGGACAAGAATTGGCGTCAGAAATTGAAGAGAACGGATACCAAATGTACAAATAAAAAGTAGCTGTATATTATACAGCTACTAGCCAGTGAGGACTTTAATTACACAGCTTCAAGTAGAAACATGCAAACAGGAAATATAACACAAAATACCCCAACAGATATAATGATGTCCCATATATTAATGGGACATCCTGCCCAAAGTATACCAAATACCAAAAGTGATATACCAATGGAAATTAACAGAAATAAAAAGAAAAATTTTTTCTTCATATAAATGTCCTCCTATAAATTTAAAATTTAATTACAAAATTTATTATAACATAAGTAATATGAAAACACAAGTAATGAAAGGAAAAAAACATGGCAAAGACTCAAGTTGAAGAGATAAATAGAAATATTTATGATATAAAAAATAAAGACGAATATGACTTTAAAATAAAAAAAGGTTTAACACCAGAAATTATAGAAGAAATATCAAAACAAAAAAATGATCCAGACTGGATGAGAGAATTTAGACTAAAAGCATTAGAAGTATATAACAAATTAGAAATGCCAACATGGGGACCAGATATTTCAGAATTAAATATGGATGAAATTGCAACATATGTACGTCCAAAAACAAAATTAAATAGTTCATGGGAAGATGTACCAGAAGATATAAAAAATACTTTTGATAAATTAGGAATTCCAGAAGCAGAAAAGACATCTTTAGCAGGCGTTGGAGCTCAATATGATTCAGAGGTAGTTTACCATAGCATGAAAGAAGACCTTATAAAACAAGGTGTAATTTATACAGATATGGAAACAGCAGTAAGAGAATATCCGGATTTAGTAAAAGAACATTTTATGAAATGTGTACCAGTTACAGACCACAAATTTGTAGCACTTCATGGAGCAGTATGGTCAGGAGGGTCTTTTGTATATGTTCCAAAGGGAGTAAAAGTAGACATACCACTTCAATCATATTTTAGACTAAACTCACCAGAATCAGGACAATTCGAACACACTTTAATAATAGTAGATGAAGGAGCAAGTCTACACTTTATAGAAGGATGTAGCGCACCAAAATACAACAAGGTAAATCTACATGCTGGATGTGTTGAGTTATATGTAAAAGATAATGCTTATTTAAGATATTCTACAATAGAAAACTGGTCAAAAAATATGCTTAACTTAAATACAAAAAAAGCAATTGTAGGAAAAAATGCACAAGTAGACTGGGTAACAGGTTCATTTGGTTCAAAAATATCAATGCTTTATCCAATGAGTATATTAAATGGAGAAAACGCTAAAACAGAATACACAGGAATTTCATTTGCAGGAGGCGGACAAAACCTAGACAATGGATTTAAAGTAGTTCACAACGCGCCAAATACATCAAGTGTAGTAAATGCAAAATCAATATCAAAAAATGGTGGAAAGTGCACATATAGGAGTTTAGTAAGAATAAACGAAAACGCAGTAAACTCTAAATCTTCTGTATCGTGTGAATCACTTATGTTAGATGATATATCAATATCAGACACAATACCAGTAAATGATATAAGAACAGATGAAGTAGAATTTTCACACGAAGCAAAAATAGGAAAAATAAGTGATAAAACAATATTCTACCTAATGAGTAGAGGATTATCAGAAGAAGACGCAAAAGCAATGATAGTAAGAGGATTTGCATATCCAATATCAAAAGAATTACCAGTTGAATATGCAGTAGAAATGAACAATTTAATTAACTTAGAATTAGAAGGAGCAATTGGATAACGGACATTTGGGGACGGGTCACTTTTGTCCTTTACATAAAAATATAGAAACTTTTGATAAAAAAGCTTAAGATTGTTAAAATATTAAAAGAATATGATATTTCAAAAATGGGGGCTAAAAAGGACAGCCAATATGAGAAAATTAAAAAAAAGGGGTGTCCCTAATTGAAAAAATTTTCGAAAAAGGGGCGTCCCTAATAGGAAAGGAAAAGAAAATGATATTAAACGAAACACCTGTAAGAACTTCAAGAAATTTTAATATAAATAATATTAAGTTAGAAAATATTGAAGTACCGGAAATAGTACATGAATTTAATAATGTGCAAATAATTAACAATAGTTCTAATTTAAATATAAATGAAAATGTAAGCAATTTTAATCTTGTATACGGATTACATGACGACTTAACAAATTTAGTTAAAAATAAGGCAAATAAAAAGATTAAATTACAAGTCAACGAAAATGAAGAAAGCGAAGTTCAAGTAAAATTTAAATTTGATAAAGATAATATAGAATTAGTTGAAAATATTCAAATTAAAGCAGAAACAAATTCAAAAATGAGTATTATTATAAAATACGAGTCTGAAGAAGATATAAAAGCATTTCATAATGGAATAATTAATGTAGTAGCAAAAGAAAATGCTACAGTAAATATAGTAATAGTAAATCTTATGAATAAAGTTTCAAACAATTTTATGAGCATACAAAACAATTTTGAAGAAAATGCTAAGGTTAACTATACTATAGTAGATTTTGGTGGAAAGAATAGTATAACAAATTATTATTCTAATTTGTTAGGTGATTTTTCAGACAACACTTTAAATACTATCTATTTAGGAAAAGAAGACCAACTATTTGACTTAAATTATATTGCAGAATTACGTGGCAAAAAAACGAATATAGATATTGAAGTTCAAGGTGCTTTAAAAGATAAAGCTAAAAAGCATTTTAAAGGGACAATAGATTTCAAAAAAGGTTGTAAAAAAGCTACTGGAAATGAAAATGAAGCATGTATGCTTTTATCTGATACAGCAAAATCTTTAGCTTTGCCAATGCTTCTTTGCTCAGAAGAAGAGGTAGAAGGAAATCATTCAAGTTCAGCAGGAAAAATAGGGGAGAAAGAGCTATTTTATATAATGAGTAGAGGTTTTGAACTTAAAGAAGCTATGAAACTAATGGTTAGAGCAAGATTTAACGAAATATTAGAAAGAATAGAAAATGAAGAATTAAAAAATCAAATTATAGATGAAATTGAGAAAAGGCTAGACTAATAAAAATAAGTTGAAAGGGAAAAGAATAATGAAAAGTTCAAAAGAGTTTATGGACAATTTTATGGAAAACTGGAAAAATATGATTAAGTACCAAGATGTAAAATTGAATCCGATTGAGCCAAATTATGATGAGTTTGAAAGAGCGTTTAATGAAGAAAAGAAAATAGTAAGTACTCAAGAATGTAGAAAATCTAGAAAAATGATAGAAATAGATGATGAAAGATAGAAGGAAGGATGTTAATGAAAGAGAACAATATAAAAAAGGATTTTCCTTTATTAGAAAATAGTAATATAACATATTTAGATAGTGGTGCTACAACACAAAAACCATTAAAGGTAATAAATGCAGTAGACGAATTTTACAAAAAATATAATGCAAACCCACATAGGGGGGCATACTCTTTAAGTGTTGAGGCAACTGAAATTTACGAAGATACAAGAACTAAAATTGCAAAATTCATAAATGCAAAACATAGAGAAGAGATAATATTTTCTAAAAATGCTACAGAAAGTTTAAATTTAATTGCATATTCGTATGGATTAGAAAATTTGAAAAAAGATGACGAAGTAGTAATTTCAATAATGGAACATCATTCAAACTTAGTCCCTTGGCAAAAAGTAACAAAAAAAACAAGTGCTAAGTTAAAATATATGTATATAAATGATGAGTTTGAATTAACAGATAAAGAAATAGAAGAAAAAATTACAGACAAAACAAAAATTGTTGGAATTGCACATGTTTCAAATGTTTTAGGAACAATAAACAATGTAAAAAAAATAATCGAATATGCTCATAAAAAAGGAGCAATAGTAATAGTCGATGCATCACAAAGTATCCCTCATATGAAAATAGATGTACAAGAATTAGATGCGGATTTTCTAGTATTTTCAGGTCATAAAATGCTAGCCCCTTTAGGAATAGGCGTCTTATATGGAAAAAAAGAAATATTAGAAAAAATGACTCCTTTCCTAATGGGTGGAGATATGATAGAATATGTATATGAACAAGAAACAACATTTGCTATGCTTCCAAATAAGTTTGAGGCAGGAACTCAAAATGTAGAAGGTGTAATAGGACTAGGAGCTGCAATAGATTATATAGAAAATATGGGATATGACAAAATACAGCAAATAGAAAATGAAGTAGTCTCATATGCTATGCAAGAGCTAAAGAAATTAGATTATTTAACAGTATACGCAACACCTAATAAAGAAAATCATAGTAGCGTAATTTCATTTAATATTAATGGAGTACATCCACACGATGTAGCAAGTATACTAGACAGCAAAGGAGTATGTGTGCGTTCACGGAAACCATTGTGCACAGCCATTAATGAGATATTTAGGAATAGACTCTACTTGTAGAGCAAGCTTTTACTTATACAATACAAAAGAAGATGTAGACAAGCTAGTAGAAGCAATAAATAGCGCTTATGAAATGTTTAAAAAATATATAAAATAATTACAATTTTTGAATTGTAAAAGGAGAATAAAATTATAGATGAATATTGATAAAGAAGAACTAGATCAAGCTTTGAAATTTTATGAAATAGATGATGTAGCATATGCTGATAAGTGCTATAGATGTTTAGAATTTTTAAACAACAATAAAGAATTTAAAAACGAAGCAGATAAAGTATATTCTATTTTATATGAAGACACTGAAAATAAAATAGAGGACTTATGGAACTTTCAAGACATTAAAGAATTATTTGGCGAAGAAAATAATCCTTATATTACTAATATATTAGTACTTAGCGGATATAAAACGCACTTAAATAATATGAAAAAATTCAATTTAGATAGTGAGCAATGTAAAATTCATAAAATAAGAGTAAAAGAAACACTTACTAATGATATATATCAACGAAAATATGATGGAATACGAATATCTCAAATGATATGGGGAGCATATTTTATTAATTTGAAATTAATAGAAGTAGGAAGATTACAATATGAAAAATCTATATTAAACCCCATAACAAAACAAAAAGAAAATTGTATAAAAATACATATACCAAGAGGCAATAGTTTAGATGATCAACCGGTTAAAAAATCAATAAAACAATCTAAAACACTAATTGAAAAATATTTTAAACTAAAAGATTATAAATATTATTGTAATAGTTGGTTACTAAGTAAACAAATACAAGAATTGTTAGATGAAAATTCGAATATAGCAAAATTTTATAAAATGTTTGATGTAATAGAAGGAGAAGAATGTACAGCTGATATTTTAAATTTTGTATACAATATCAAAAAATGCGATAATTACAATAACCTAGAAGAAAGCACATCACTACAAAGAAATGTAAAAAAATTATTAAAAGATGAAATAATGATAAAGACAGGTATAGGAATTTTAAAATAACAAATAATTAAATAGGGAAAGGAAATAAAAATGGAAGACTTAACAGATGTTTATAACGAGCTAATAATGGAACATAGTATGAATTCATATAACAAAAAAGAACTTAAAGATGCAGACTACTGTGAGGTTGGTCATAATCCAAATTGTGGAGATGAAATAACACTTGAATTAAAACTAAATGGAGATATAATTGAAGATATGGCTTTTACGGGTCACGGTTGTGCAATTTCTCAAGCATCAACATCTATAATGATAGATACACTAAAAGGAAAAACTATAGAAGAAGCAAAAGAGATTGTAAAGACTTTTATAGAAATGATAAAAAGAGAAATAACCGATGAAAAAGAATTAGAAAAATTAGAAGATGCTATAGCTTTTAGAAATGTAGCTAATATGCCTGCCAGAGTAAAATGTGCACTTTTAGCATGGCATACGATTGAAGATATATTAAATAAAGATTGTCAATAGGAACGCTCTTATTGACAATCTTTATTTAGTTAAAAAACAATTTTTACATTAATTAAAAGTATAAAGTGTTTTTTTATGTTACACTTTGAATAAATATATAAACCAAAGGCATTGTAAAAATTATGTAAATATGATACAATTGTATTGTAATTTTTTGCAAGGAAAATTATGGTAGGTTGCTAACACCTATAGTATATAATTTTCAAAGCAAACTACAAAACACTATTTATTATTTAATAATGGAGGATATTTTATGAATCTAAGAGAAAAAATTTACCATCGGACTCATTTAAGAGAAGTAAAACATACAACTCTTAATCCTTATGGACCTGGTGTGGTACGTATACATTTAGTACCGCCGAGACCACAAAATGAATTGGCACCTAGTGTAGCTATTTTAAACGGAAAGGATATCTTGCCAATTAATTCTTCTTGGGCTATTCTTCTTTCTGAATTTATTGACCAACTCAATAAATTCAATGGTCATGAAATTACAAAAGAAGATTTAAGAATTGTTCGGGACAGAACTTTAATTGAAGTACGCAAGATTTATCCAAAAGTGAAAAAAGAAAGGTTGCAAAAAGACCTTTCCATAATTATCGAGACTCTGTGTAGTATTGCATATGGTGAGACTCCTAAAGTGGATATTCCATATATGACTATTGGTGAATATGCTCAATACATGAATGCACCTCACAGAATGGATTTAATGATTAGTAGCATGTCAAAAAATGGAGTATGGCATTGCAACCAAAAGTGTGTAAATTGCTATGCAGCAGGACAGCACAATGCTATCGTTTCCGAAATTTCAACTGAAGAATGGAAAACTATTATTGACAAATGTAGGAAAGTTTATATTCCTCAGCTTACATTTACAGGAGGAGAGCCTACCATGAGAAATGATTTAGTAGAACTAATAGACTATTCTCGTTGGTTTGTTACTCGGCTTAATACTAATGGTCAATTGCTTTCTAAAGAATTGTGTAAGCAGCTTTATGAAGCAAGTTTAGATAGTATTCAAATAACTCTTTATTCTTCAAAAGAAGATGAACATGAGCAATTAATCGGAAATTGTCATGGTGCTTTTGAAAAAACTGTGCAAGGGATAAAAAATGCTTTAGCAGCAGGTCTGAATGTAAGCGTAAATACGCCATTGTGCAAGGTAAACCCTAATTATGTAGAAACTCTTAAGTTTTTACATGAACTTGGCGTAAAATACGTGTCTTGCTCTGGTATTATCTTTACTGGAAATGCAAGAAATCCATCTGCTAAAATGCAACAAATGTCGGAAGATGATCTTTATTCTGTACTGAAAGCAGCTACAAAGTATTGTAAAGAAACTCATATGGAAATTGCATTTACATCTCCTGGATTGGTTTCTGAAGAAAGATTACGCAAACTTGGCATTGAAGTTCCAACGTGTGGAGCTAGTATGAGCAATATGGCAATTGCCCCTAATGGGGACGTAGTGCCTTGCCAAAGTTGGCTTAATGAAAATTCTTCACTTGGTAACATGTTAACAGATTCTTGGAAAAAGATTTGGAATGCACCTCTTTGTTTGAGTACAAGAGAATTTGCAGCTAAACTTGAGTACAAATGTCCATTAAGACAAGGATTTTAAGAAAGGAAATAGCTATGAGAAAATTTAAGAGATTTTTTGCATTTTTATTTTTAATAGCAATTTGTATTCTTGCTATACCTAATAAAGTGTTTGCCAAAGAGCCACTGGATGAAATTCAAGATTATGAGTTGATCGTTGACATGCGGAATGATGGAACAATGGATATCAAGTATCATATTGAGTGGAAGGTTTTAGACGATTCGTCTGAAGGACCACTTTCTTGGGTAAAAATTGGAATTCCGAATAAGCACGTTGATGAGATACAGGCGAGTAGCAGTAATATAAACGAAATCAAGTATATGGCTGAGTCAGGCAAAACATATATAAAGGTTCATTTTGATCGTGAATATTATGCTAATGAAATTATAAGTTTTGATTTTTCAATTCATCAATCACATATGTATGTAATAGATGAAGAAGATCATTTGCTTAGATATTCATTTACACCTGGTTGGTTTGATGAAATTGAAGTTAAAAATATTGTAATAAGATGGAATGACTTTAATGTCATTAAAAGCAATTCTAAACAATCAGAGAACGGATATCTAGTATGGAACTCTTCATTATCATATGGAGAAAAGATAAATGCTTCCGTTTCATATAATTTAGATGCTTTTAACACCAATAAAGCGGAGCAATACAAGGAAAATGAAAGCACTGTAAATGAAACGACAGTTATTTTAGTCGTTGGTGTAATTTTTTTAGTGATTGTTGTTATTGCATTACTTATATATTTGTCAAGAGATGATTATGATAATCATAGCGGTTTTGGAGGTGGTGGAACAGTTTATCACAGCACATATATACACCATTCTTCATGTGCAAGTCGTAGTTCTTGTGTAAGCCATTGTGCATGTGCATGCGCTTGTGCTGGTGGTGGAAGAGCGGGTTGCTCTAAAAAAGATTTTTATGCTACAAAATTGAACTCCAATATGATTCAGGAGGTCCTTAAAGAAGATTTAAAATAAAAAGTGTTTCGTATTAAAAATAGCACTCGTTTAATAACGAGTGCTATTTTCATATTTAATTTTTTAATCATAAAACATTTTAGAATAAATTTTATGATTTCAATCATTAACAGCAATTATTTATTATTGCTGTATTCTGCTAAAGTAGGCCACTTTGTATCTTTATCTGAAAAAATAAGTTTTTTGAATCCACCCACTTCTTCAATAGGCCAGTTAATTTCAAGTGCAGGATCATTCCAAATAAGTCCGCCTTCATCTCCAGGTTGATAAAACTTGTTAACTTTGTATGCAAAAATAGCTTCATCAGATGTTACTAAAAAGCCATGTGCAAAGTTTTCAGGAATGAAAAACTGACGATTGTTGTCTCCTGTAAGTAATACTCCGTAAGCCTTTCCATAAGTAGGTGAATCTTTTCTTAAATCAACAGCTACATCATAAACAGCTCCTTTAACAACTCTAACAAGCTTTGCCTGAGAAAATTCACCATTTTGGAAGTGTAACCCTCTTATTACTCCTTTTTTAGAACAAGATTGGTTATCCTGTATAAAAGTACAATTAATTCCGATTTCTTCGAAATCTCTCTGAGAGTATGTTTCCATGAAGTAACCCCTGCTGTCACCATGTCTTGTAGTTTCAACAACTTTTAATCCTTCAATACCTGTTTCTTCAACAATTTTTACCTGTCCCATTTATCGGTCCTCCTTTAATTTTTTCTTTACAAAACAATTGTAAAGTATATTTAATTAAGTAACATAAATATTATATCATATATTTCATATATTGCAATAGTAGAATTTGTAGAAAAATATGTAAAAATAACAATATAATAAATTCACTTATTTTTTAGTGGCTTGTATTTTTTTATTTTTTTTAGTATTATATATAGAGAGATACAAAGGAGTGTGAAGTTATGTTAGATTTTGATGAAAACAAAAGAATTTTAAATCAATTAAACGGAAAATTAAAAGAATTGGGTGAATCTCTTTGAAATATCTAACTTAGAAATTAGATTAAAAGATTTAGAAAGTAAAACAAATGATGCCTCTTTTTGGGAAGATTCACAAAATTCAACAAAAATATTAAAAGAAATAAATGAAATAAAGGCTAAAATACATACGTACAATAATATAAAAAATAATTTACAAAACGTAATTCAAATGAACGATTTAATACAAGAAGAAAAAGAAGAAAGCTTGGAAGAAGAACTAAAAGATTCTATAAAAAATTTGCAAAAGGAAATTGACAAACTAGAAATAAATACATTATTATCTGGAAAATATGATAAAAACAATGCAATTTTGACTATTCATCCTGGAGCAGGAGGAACAGAAAGTTGTGATTGGGCTCAAATGTTATATAGAATGTATACAAGATGGGCTTTAGACAATGGATATGAAGTAAAAGAATTAGATTATTTAGATGGTGAAGAAGCAGGTTTGAAAAGTGTTACATTTTTAGTTAAAGGTTTATATGCATATGGATATTTAAAAGGAGAAATGGGTGTACATAGGTTAGTAAGGATATCACCATTTGATAGTGGAGGAAGAAGACATACTTCTTTTGCTTCATTAGAAGTTTTACCAGAAATCTCTGAAGATATTGAAATAAATATAAATCCAGATGACCTAAGAGTTGACACTTATAGAGCTTCAGGAGCAGGAGGGCAACACGTTAACAAAACATCATCTGCGGTTCGTATTACACATATTCCAACAAACATAGTAGTATCTTGTCAATCTGAACGTTCACAAATTCAAAATAGAGATACAGCTATGAAAATGTTGAAATCAAAGCTTTTGAATTTAAAAGAAAAAGAACATAAAGATAAAATAGAAGATTTAAAGGGAAATCAAATGGATATAGCATGGGGAAGTCAAATACGTTCATATGTATTTTGCCCATACACAATGGTAAAAGACCACAGAACTAATTATGAGGTAGGAAATATACAAGGCGTGATGGATGGAGACTTAAATGATTTTATGGATGCATATTTAAAAATGGAAAGTAAATCACAAAATAAAGAATAGTTTTTATTCTTTATTTTTTTGTTCTAAAATAGACAAGACCTGAATATATATATTTATATAACAAAAACAAGAGAAGGGAAGAGGTACTATGGCATTGGAAGATAGAAAAATGCAATCAAATAATATGAATGTAATTCAAAATTTAGTATTAGAAAATAGAGAAAAACTTAGCATTTCTGGAGTTTTAGATGTGCTTAGTTTCGACGATCAAGTAGTAATAGTTGAAACAGAATTAGGACTTCTTACGATAAAGGGAGAAAATTTAAGAATTAATAAATTAAGTATAGATACTTCAGAAGTTATAGTTGAAGGCGAAATATATAATTTAGCATATAGTGAAAATGATATGGATAAAAAATCAGGAGGAATATTTAATAAAATATTTAAATAAAACTTAAAATTAGAAGGTGATAATTTGGAAAATGGAATATTAATGCAATTATACTCTATGTTAGTTTTTATTATTAGCGGTATATTTATAGGTATATTTTTCGACATATTTCGTATACTTAGAAAATCTTTTCATACTCCAGATATTATTACATATATAGAGGATGCTCTATTTTGGCTTATTACAGGTTTATTTTTAATATTTGTTATATTTAATTTTACTAATGGAGAAATACGAATTTATAATATCATTGGATTAATTTTAGGTAGTCTTTTATACATGATTTTAATAAGTAAAATCTTTATAAAAATTAATGTTAAAATTGTTTTATTCATAAAAAAAATCGTAACAAGTATAGTAAAAATATTAATAATACCAATACAATTTCTTGCTAAAATTCTACAAAAAATATTTAAGCCTTTTACATTTTTCGTCATTAATACAAAGAATATATTATTAAATTTCAAAAAAAGTAAAAATAATAAGAAAAAACATCTAGAAAAAGAAGGATTTTAGAAATAAATGTAGAAAAATATAAATAGAGCATATTTTGTAGACAAAAGAAAACATTAGAGAGAGAGTAAACTTATGAAAATAATAAAAAATATAATAAAAAAAATATTATTAATTGCTGTTGGCATATATATAATTAGTATATTTATTTCTCAACAACAACTTTTAAATACATACCAAAAAGAAATAGGAAAGTACGAAACTCAAAAACAAGAAGCTGAAGAAACAAAAGAATCTTTAGTTGCTATGAAAGACAACGTAAATTCACCAGAATATATTGAAGAAATTGCTAGAGAAAAATTAGGAATGTACTTACCTAATGAAAGAGTTTATATTGATATTGGAAAATAGTGGAAAAAAAGAGGAATATTTTACCTCTTTTTTCTTTACTTATTCGTAATTTTATAGTATAATATATACATATTCTATCAGAATAATTTATTTTTTCTTTTTAAATACCAAAAAATAAAAATGAAATTAAAATTAAATAAAAAAGGGGGCTAAAATTTATGAATTTAGAAGATGCTACTTTAGTAGAATTGCGTCAACTAGCCAAAGAAAGGGATATTAAAAATGTATCCAAATTAAAAAAGGAAGAATTAATTGAAATTCTTGAAAATAAAACAAATAAATCAAATGAAATAGATGAGAATACAGAGAAAAATAATACTCCAAGAAGATTTTATCCTTTAGTAAACGAGGAAATCACTCCTGAAGGTCCAGAGTTAGAAGCAGGGGAAGGATATAAATTAACAAGTGAAGATGATAGAATCGTTCAAGGTGTATTAGAAATCTTACCTGATGGTTATGGATTTTTAAGAGGAGAAAATTACTTATCTACACCTAAAGATATTTATGTTTCACCTATACAAATTAGAAGATTTAAATTAGATAAAGGAGACAAAATAAAAGGAATTGCCAGACTTCCAAAAGAAGGAGAAAAATTTCCTGCATTAATATTTGTTGGTGAAGTTAATGGTGAAGCACCTGAAAAGGCCTATAGACGTATAAAATTTGATGACTTAACACCAATATATCCTGAGGAAAAATTACGTTTAGAAACAACTCCAAACGAATACGCAATGAGAATGATAGATTTAATTTCTCCAATTGGTAAGGGCCAAAGAGGGCAAATAGTTGCTCCTCCAAAAGTAGGAAAGACTACATTACTTAAAAAAATAGCAAATAGTATAAGTACTAATAATCCTGAAGTTGAACTTATTGTTCTTCTTATAGATGAAAGACCAGAAGAAGTTACAGATATGAAACGATCAATAAAAGGTGAAGTTATATATTCTACATTTGATGAAGTACCTGAAAATCATGTAAAAGTTGCTGAAATGGTATTAGAAAGAGCAAAAAGACTTGTTGAACACAAAAAAGATGTTGTTATTTTATTAGATAGTATAACAAGACTTGCAAGAGCTTACAACCTAGTTGTTCCTTCATCTGGAAGAACATTATCTGGAGGTCTTGATCCTGCATCACTACATAAACCAAAAAAATTCTTTGGTGCAGCAAGAAATATAGAAAATGGGGGAAGCCTTACAATATTAGCTACTTCATTAATTGAAACAGGCAGTAGAATGGACGATGTAATCTTCGAAGAATTTAAGGGAACAGGTAATATGGAAGTACATTTAAATAGAGCACTTTCAGAAAAGAGAATTTTCCCAGCAATAGATATAAATAAATCTGGAACAAGAAAAGAAGAAAAATTATTAACTAAAAAAGAACTAGAAACAGTATTTGCATTAAGAAAAGCATTATCTAAAATGCCTACAGAAGATGTTACAGAAACAATAATAAATCAAATGATTACAACTAAAAATAATAGAGAATTTATAGATAAAATAGATAGTTTCTTATATAAATTTAAAGATTAATTAAATTTGATAATATTTAATAATTTAGATAAAACATTGAATATTAAAAATTTTGAAAAAAAGTTAGGTAGAGGGTAAGATGTTAGAACTTTCTACCTAATATTTTTGCTTTTATCATTGCACAAAATGAAACTTTTGTGCAAAAAGAGATAGGAGTAAAATATAAAACCATACATATATGGTCTTACCCGCAAAATCTTGCAATTCCTTGCTATTACTAGTATTTAAGCTGTTTATTCTAACAACAAACTATATTACTTCCTTATAAAACTCTCTTAAATTTGATTCTGAAGCCTCATTATTTTTAATTATTCTTGGTTGGATTTTTTTTCATTATTGTAACCACATATTTTAAAAAAATTTATATAACTTTAGATTATTTTATCAAAATTTCACAAATCCCAATATTTCAGTATTTCCCTTAATTATTCAAACAACAAGTTATATGTCTGAAAAATAAAAACGCCTTAAAATCGACTCTCATGCGTCGCTTTTTTTAGCCTTTTTCAAGCATTTTTAATAAATGCCTAAAAATCAGCATTTCTACTAAAAATTATATAATAAACACTAGATTTATAAATTAGCATATCTAATCATAAACATATAACTTGTTTGATTAAATATAAAAATGTCTTAAAATCGATTTTGATGCGTTCAAAATATAAAATTATATTATGAATTAATAATCTAAATTTATATAATTATTATACACAATGATTTTATAAATTTATAATAAAAAGTTTATTTAAAAACATTTTAGACAAATGTTCGTTTGAAAAATTTATATTCAAAATTAACTTTGCACAAAATTTTTGACTTGAATTTATATAAATCAAAATTTTAAATTTCTGATTATTTTAAATTCTATTTTAATTTTTAGTTTTATTTTTATATTTCAAATTTTTATAATGATTTTTTTATTTTGTAAATACTTCTTTTTTTAGATTTTATAATTATTAAAATTTGATATTTTTGAAATAGCCTATTTCCCTATTCCCTACTAATAAGTAGTTTTTTAATAAATGAAAAAAGTCTATTTTTATAATTTTTAATCATAAAATAAATTAGAGACCATAATCTATGACCTCCAATCTATTACTGTCTTTTTTGCTGTTCTTCAATTAAAAACTTTGCATATTTTGAATCTTTTCCATAGTATTTTTCGACTAATTGTATATGCTTGCTTTCAGAAACAGGTATTATAATTTTATTAGTTACAAATACTGTTGACCCTAAAATCAGTAAAATAATTGGTCCTATTAATAGAGAATTAAAAGCCAAGCAAATTACTAGGGCAACCAGTGGGACAAAATAAATAACTCCAATTAATGCTACCACATGCAAAGTCCGTATTGACGATATGTATGTATTTCTACAATCCAGCTTCGTTTTATTGGTAACTTTGTTTACTAATCTAATAGCTACAAAACATACAACTATCTCAATGAGATAAACAAATAAAATTGCAATAATTCCAATTAGAATATTAGACATAAAAATTTTCCTCCTATATACATTTGTTTTATAGAATGTTTATACGTTACACTTTGTGTTGATATTATACTATATTTTTATGTAAAATACAAGCATTTTCCTATTCTTTACTTTTTATTGAATTTTTAATTAATATATGTTATAATTTTTATGTAACTTATAATTTCATATATTAGAGAAAGGATATCTATTTGCTATGAAAGAATCAAAAACACCACTAAGTAATACTAAAGTATATCCAATTGAAGGAAAGGTTTATCGGGCTATAATACCATTTGATGATGGCTCCTCTTTAAATATTCTTTTTAAAGTAGAAAGTATGGGAGTTATTGAACCATGTACTTCAACAGATAAATTTATTTATTCTTCACTTTCAAAAGATATACAGCGTAGAATATATACGTTGTATTCAATTTTGTAAAAAGATTTATCTGTAATAAAAATCCTTATAGTTTAAATGATTATTAAAACTATAAGGATTTTATTATTTATTTAAAATCTGTCTTATTTCAAAAGCCAATTGGCGATATCACAGATTTGAATTCCTTCATATTGATAATCCTCATGTTTTGTTCTAGCAATTATCATCTTAGGATATGCATCTTTAATCTGTAGTAATGGCTCTACTTCTCTTTTTAGGGTATCTTCATAGTCTATATTATCTGAAACTTGAATATAAATTTTTTCGTTTCTTTTTAATGCTATAAAGTCTACTTCTTTATTATATAATATTCCCGTATATACTTCATATCCTCTTCTTAGTAATTCAATTGCAACAATGTTTTCATATACTCTACCATAATCTAAAGATTTTGTACCTAAACGAGCATATCTAAATGCATGATCAGATAAATAATATTTTTCGTCACTATTTAAATATTTTTTACCTTTTATATCATATCTGCTTATTTTATAAAAGGCAAATGCCTCGCATAAATATTCAATATAGTTTCCAACCGTTTTATGATTTGTTTCTAGATTACAATTATTTAACGAATTGGAAACATTTCTTAATGACGTTCTATTAGATATATTATCCATAAGGAAGTCATTTATCGAACTCATTAACTTTTCATCTTTTATTTTATTTCTTTCAAAAATATCTCTAACTATTAGAGTATTATATATATCATTTAAGTAATCGTATTTTTTTTCTATTGAATTATATAAATATGAACCTGACATTCCCCCTTCCATTACATAGTTATTAAATGCATTATCAATATCACTATATTTAAAATAATCAAGATATTCTTTAAAAGAAAATGGATAAACTTCAATTTCAAATGTTCTTCCAGTGAACAATGTGGCTAAATCACTACTTAATAGAAAGGCATTGGAACCAGTTATATATATATCAAATTTTTCTTCTGCATGTAAACTATTTATTGTTTTTTCAAATCCTTCACACATTTGTACTTCATCAATTAATACAAAATTATTCATCCCTTTTTTATATCTTTGTTCTACATAGTCATTCAATTTATGATATTCCCTTAAGTTTTCAAAATCCAATGAGTTATAATTTATATCTATTATATTGTAATTTTTTACATTATTTATTATATATTCTTTGAAAAGCTCTAATAATTTAGATTTTCCACTTCTTCTTACTCCAGTAATAACTTTTATATCAGGAGTCCCCATTACTTCAATTAGAGTATTAAGATATTCTCTCTTTAATAATTTCATATTTTTTCACCTCAAAAATATTATATCATATCACTTCCCAAAAATCAAATATTTTTAAAAATGGGAAGTGGTAATATTTATTATATACTGATATTAAAATAGTATACATTTTTCAATAAAAATGTATAAAAATCAAAAAAATTATACATGTTTTTAAAATATGTACAATTTTTTTAAATCTTCTTCTATTTCCTCTAGTGTTTTTTCTCCTATTTCCTCAGTAATTACATCTTTTGCGACCTTATCAATTACACTATATAATATATATGTAACCAGATAAACACAAAAACAGATGACATTTGGTTTGTATTATCAAAGTTTTGCGCAAGAAGAGATAGGAACAAAATATAAAACCATACATATATGGCCCTACCCGCAAAATCTTGCAATTCCTTGCTATCACTAGTATTTAAGCTATTAATTTTAACAACAAAATTTTTAATTATTCTTGGTTGGATTTTTTTCATTATTGTAACCACATATTTAAATATTTAAAAAAATTATATAACTTTAGATTATTTTTATAAAAATTTCACAAATCCCCATATTTCAGTATTTTGCTCAATTATTCAAACAACAAGTTATATGCCTAAAAAATAAAAACGCCTTAAAATCGATTCTCGTGCGTCGCTTTTTTAGCCTTTTTCGAGCATTTTTAATAAATGCCTAAAAATCAGCATTTCTACTAAAAATTATATAATAA
>USDF01000002.1 GCA_900553405.1 uncultured Clostridium sp.
TAACCTCTCATTTCTTACAAACATTTATAAATTCTTTAAATAATTTCATTCATATTTTTTTAAATTCTATCATAAGATATAGAAAAAATAAAGCATATAATAAGTTAAATTATTATATGCTTGTATTGTACTTTTTCTATGCTTTCAAAATATTATTTTTTAGCTATCTCCATATATCTCTATTAATGTGACTTGTCAAAGCCATAATAAATGCATTTCTTGTTAAATCTATTCTTGATACTTCATTTTTAGTTAAAAAACTAATTCCACCTTTTCCTTTATTAAGACCTTTTTCACTAAATATTTTATCCATAACTTTTCCAAGTTCAGTTTCTTTTATCTCATCTATGTACTTGTCTGGAATAGGGAAACCTTGACTTGTCCCTACACTTTGAAATCCTTTTGAATCTTCTATAACTACTGCATTTATATCAATCCACTCTCCTAAAAGATTTGTAATTCCTGCTTCACTTGAAATATAAAAATCCGCTTCTATCTTATTATTTATTGCATATTCTTTTAGATTTTTTACTCTATTTTTTGCTCCTTGAAGTATTTCTTCATTTATTGGTTGATCTCCTACATTTGAACTTACTGGAACTCCTTCTATTTCAACATTTTCAAAATATTTTTCAAATGCTTGTTTTGCTCCTTCTATTTTACCTGGATTTTTTGTTCCAATTAATATCCTCATTTTCTCTATATCTCCTTTATATTTTATCTACATATATAATTTTTATTTTCTATTTTAATACCACTCTAAGATTTCTTTTATATCTTTTCTAGGTCTTTGTTTAGGAGTTTGATTTGGATAACCGATAGAAATTGCTGAAACTAATTCCATACTTTCGTATCCTACTAATTTTGCTATTTCTTTCTCGATATACGTTGTATCTCTTATCCAAAGTGAGCCTAATCCTAAATCTGTTGCTCTTAAGCAAATATTTTCTATAGCTCCTCCTATTGAAAGTGTATCTCCTATAATCCAATTATCTTCATGTTCTTTAAAAACTAATATTAATATAGGTGCTTCTTTTATTATTTTTGCTGTTGTTATAACACTACTATTAGCATTACATATCTGATCTTCTAACCTTTCTTTTGAATCTTCTTCATTTTTTATCATAACATCTGCAATTTTATCTTTCGTACTATTTTTTACTATTAAAAATTTCCAAGGTTGTCTATTTTTAGCTGATGGTGCTAATCTTGCACACTCTATTAGATCTTCTATTAATTCATTTGGCACATCTTCATTTGTATATTTTCTAATACTTCTTCTATTTTTTATTGCTTCTTCTAATTCCATTTTAACCTCTCATTTCTTACAAACATTTATAAATTCTTTAAATATTTCATTCATATTTTTGTCTTTTGTATATAAACTTTCAGGATGAAACCTTACTCCTATGTAAAACTTTTTATCTTTAGATTCAATAACATCTGGATAACCATCTTCACAAAATGCTACTTTATCTAACATTGGACAATTTTTTATTGTTCTTTTATGTCTAGAGTTTACCATCAACTCTTCCGTTTTTACTATATTATAAAATTTTGAATTTTTATCTATCTTAATATTATGAACATACTCATCAAATGACTTATCATGCTTTTCTGGATTAGAAATTTCATAAGTCGTACCACCTAAAGCCCTTGCAACATTATTTTGTCCTGCACATATTCCTAATATAGGTATATTGTTGTCATAACAATATTTAGCAATTATACTTTCATAGTTATCTGTCTCTGCTCCACCCTGCAATATAATTCCATCACATAACTCAATTTGAGCAATTAAATTTTCTTTTTCTTCTTTAGACAGATTATCTTCCCATTCATCACCACTATAATTAATTTGTTTTTCAGTAGGCAAAATTCCAATTGCTATACCTCCATTATCAAATATTGCTTGCTTTACTTCGTCTCTTATAAACGTATCTGTTCTATTTGTTTTATATGTAGCATAATGTTTTGATAAAATGCCAACAATTGGTTTATTCATATTAATATCTCCTTTATTCTTATCTATATTGATATTCCTTGTCAATTCCACTTAGTGAACTATAAATACTTATAATTAGTTAAATGCATTTTATTCGATAATTCCACCAGAACAATGAAGTTCATAAATTAAAATGTCATTTTTATAAATCTGTTCAATTCCATCAAAGTTTTCTACTGTTCCTGTTGTTTTAAATATATATGTATATCCGTTATTTTCATATTTTCCAGGTCCTCTTACTGGAATAACATTTTTATCTTCTCCTACTTTTATTAGTGCAGGTCTTAAAGCATTATCCATAGCCTCTTCTCCAAGTGTTTTATCCAAAGTTACTCCATAATAATTCATTCCCCATATTGGTTTATTACTATTGCGATATACAACTTCTTCTCCCATAAATTTAGTTCCACCAAAATAAGTATCATGATAAGTATAGTTATTTCCTTCAATATTTGTTTCATAATGATAATCATTTGATCCTAATCTACTAGAGTCAACTTTTTCAACTGTACTATTTGCATAAGTTCCTTTTTTGGCACTTATTAAAAAATCAATAAAAGTATTATCAATTATATTCATGTTTGCCTCCTAAATTTTATATTTTAAAGTAACATTATAATCCTCAAATCCATTTTTTGTATAGAATTGTATTGCTTTATCATTTTTAGCTGAAGCTGTTACTTTTATATTTTGTATCTTCTTTTCTTTGCAATACTCTTTGAATTTATTAATTAATAATGTTCCTATTCCAGATTTTCTATATCTCCATATAATCACAAATTCTCTCCTAATCTTTACCATATTTAATGTATCATAGATTTCTTAATTTTACAATGAAATCAACCAATATTTACAAGCATATTTTCTAAATAAATATTTCTAGTATTTGGTTTTTGTCCAAAAATTAATACATAATCATAATTTTGTAACATTTTTTTCTTCTATTTGATTACTACTTACTTCAAAATTATTTTCTAAATATAAAATATCTTGATTATTTTTTTCTTTTATATTATCTAATAATATTTTTGCTGAATTATCATTTTCTTTAAAACCTGCAACTAATATTTTCATTTCTTACCTCATATTCTATCATTTATGGTTACTATACCATAATTTGTTATTACACCTGCATTATGAGCAGCTTCTAATAACATTTGATTCCATTGTTTTATATCTCCACGAATTACTAATCTTTTATTATATTCATCTAATTGATTAAAATAATCCGCAACTTCTTGTCTTCTAGTTTGAATCGCAAAATAAGTTTGACCTAAAGCAATTACTTCTTTTCTTGGATCTCCATTTTGTACAATTAGATAACATGCATATCTCGAAAGTTCATAATCTAGTAACTCTCTTACAGTATTACTCCCTATTTCAACCATTTTCCTGACCTCAGGAAAATGGTCTAAATTTCAAATCCACTATTGTTACATGCCAATTTTGCTCTATCAATTACTTTAGCAAAATTTTTCCATTTCTTGTATTGTAAAACTTCACTTAGTTCTCTTGCATTCCAATATTCTGTTCCATCTTCTCTAATCTTTTTTATTTCTTCAAAATTTTTGTATTCTTCTGCTTGTAAATTACTCAATATTATCATCTCCAATATTTTAATTTTTATAATTATATTAAACATTTGTTTGTTGTTCAAGCATTTTTAGATAAAAACTAATTTTTTATAATAAAAAAGCCCAGAACTTAATCTAGACATTTTCTATTATTTTCAACTTAT
The DNA here is from genome assembly GCA_900553405.1 of uncultured Clostridium sp. Taxonomy (GTDB): domain Bacteria; phylum Bacillota; class Clostridia; order TANB77; family CAG-508; genus UMGS1663. The sequence continues at coordinate 3,744 of USDF01000002.1, forward strand.
TTACAGTTTCTCTCAGTTCTATATATTTTCCTTTTACAGATATATCCGCAAAATTAATTAAACCAATTATTTTATTTTTGTTATGCATATGTGTTTCTTTTTTTCTTATAAATTTTGTTTGAGCTTTTATTTTGGATTTTATTTTATTTGGTATCACTAATTAAATTCATCAAACATGTCTACATTAACTAAATATGATAGAATTTGACTAGTAGGCGCCCTGATGGTAGATGGTTTGTATTCTTTATTTTCTTCAAATTTAAAAACTCTTGTATTCCATCTTCTACAATCACACTATCTTTTTCATAATTTACTGATATTTGCTTTGATTCTTTATCATATACATATCCTAAACATCCATTATATCCAATTAATTCGCCTCTTTTTAGTTTCATTTATAAGCCTAATTTTACATGAGAAGATATATTTTCACTTTCTTGTTGTGCCATCACACTCATTACAGTTAACATTATTTCTCCTGATAGTTCTAAAGTATTTATGTGCTCTTCTTCAAAATATATTGTTATTCCTTTTTCTTTTAATATTCTTACATATTTTAAAGTATCTACTGTATTTCTTACAAAACTTGATATTGATATTGATTTTGTTATTATCATATCAAATTTATTGTTCGTAGCATCTTGCATCATTTTCATAAAGCCATCTCGTTTGTAGTCTAAAGTTCCTGTGATTCCTTCATCTGCATAAATTCCAACATATTTCCAATTGCTATTACTTTTGATTTTTTCTTAATAATACTTTAGTTGAGAATTGTAACCGTTTATTTGTTCTTCTTTTTCTGTACTTACTCTTAAATTACCTCTTATTTCTTCTCCTGTCGTTCTATTAATTCGACCTTTTTTCTTCTCTATAACTTGTACTTTCAAATTTAACCTCTCTTTCTCAAGTTTAGAGAATCTTTATGTGCTTATTATACATCAAAGTATTATTTTTTCAAATACCTATATGAGTTAAATTATATTCTTGTAAAATATTTTTCTTTAATTCTAAATCTCTCTCTTCTTTAATCAAATTTGCATCAAAAGTTTTGTTTAATATTGCTATTTTAATACTACAATTAAAGATATTTTAATTTAGTTTGATGTTTTTTGTATTATTAAAATTGATTTCGTACAACATAAAAATCCTCCTTGCTTGAATTAAATTTCAAAAAAGGCAACAAAAGAGCCAGCCGGCTGGCTTCGACTGACTTACTTTACATTTTTTGATAATCCGATTATATTATTATGTTTTTCTAAAATCAATTCCGTTTTATTTTCCTTTTTTCTATTAAATTTTTAATATTTACTAATTTATGATACTAGTTCACTGGGTGTATTTTTACATCACTTTTTTTCTCTTTGATTAATACTAGAAAGCTTGCCTTCTATGTGTGATGGCATTGCGTTAAGCATGCTATCCTGCCTTTAGTAAGAATTATTTTTTCTTTATAAATTCTTCTATTGTGTTGATTAATTCTTTTGCTTCGTTAGTTACTTTTTCTTCATATTGAAAGTTTGGATCTTTGCTCCATTCTACCACACATTTATAAAATTTTAGCTTATCATATAAGAATCCATTTTTTAAAAATCCTTCTTCTCTACCAGTAATGCCTTTTAGCTGTCTCCTATTAAACTTTTTTAACAATTTATCATTTATATACTTACCTAATTTTTGCTTTTTATATTGGTCATATTGTATATCCAAATCTTGCATTAATTCATCAGTAATTAATTCTTTCTTTATTCCCTGTTTTATATATATTTCTATTACTTCTTTTGGAAAAAGATTTTCAACTTCTCTCACTTTTAATTTATATATATTTCTCCCTAATTTTTTAGAAAGCTTTTTAAAATTCTCGCTTTTGGCTTTTTTATCTTCTTCAAACATATTATCATCGTCTAAAATAACCATGTATTTCGGATTTATCTTTTTAGCTTTAACAATAAAATCTTTTATTTGTTCCTCTTGATTACTCGAATTAAAATCTATTAAAGTCATATTTTTACCACCATAGGGTATAAAACAATAGTCATAATCCTCCATATACTTTTTTGAATCTTCTATATTTATGTTTTTAAGATTTAATAATAATCGGATATAAAAAGCATCATACTTTCCCTCTACCCATATTGCTTTATTAGCTATTAAAACACTACTTGCTTCAACTCCCAATTCCTCAATAACATCATAATACTCTTCATTTTTTTCACTAATATTAATTTGATTATTTTCTTTTTTACACAAATATATTAAACTATTTTTATTTTCTCTGTTTCCTATATCAATTAAATTATTAGAATGTGTTGATAATATGAAAACACATTTCTCAAATTCTTTAAAGTATGTAATCATATTTATAAATAATCTTTGGAAACCTGGATGAAAATTATTTTCTGGTTCTTCGATAAAAAACATTTTATAATTATTTTTATCACATTCCATAAATATAGTGTACATTATTATTAAGAGTGATGTAATACCATCTCCTACTTGATATATAAACTTATCTTCTTCATCATTTATATTAATTTTTAATTCAAAAGTCTCTTCATCTGGTATAATCGATACATTATCACCATTAAAAAAATTATTGGATAAAAATTTTTCAAATCTATCTACTTTTTCTCTCTTGTCTTTTGTTCCCAGTAAATTTTTCTTATAATCTTGATAAAAATTTAATCCTGTAACAATCTCAATATCACTCTCAAACTTATATTCAGAAATAATTCTCTCTTTATATATGTCTATTTTTGCTTCATCATTATATAAACTTTTGGTATCTTTTAATGGATGTCGTATATTCCTTAAAATTGGAAAATAATATCTCTTTATTTTTTCTTTTTCAGTAAGTGTATTCATTTCAAATCCCAATTTTACTATATCTTTTTCATTTAAATTTTCTAAATTATTCACTAATTTTTCTTTTAAGTCTTTTAAAATATCCAATTTAATACCTTTGTATTTAGGTATAATTTCTGTATCTAATTTAAATTTTTGGTTTTGCTTTATGTCCAAATAATCAAATAAAGGTTGCATTTCCTTTAAAAGCTCATGTTCATTTTCATAATCATATGATTTTTGGTTATTAGAAATATATCTTGAATTAGAATCTTTTTTTGAATCATATGCTTTATCAAGTAAAGTTATATATTTTTTATATCTTTCACTCAATGCCTTTATATTAGTATTTTCTATTCTATCCAAAAGTTCAAAATTAATTTCGTTAGATAAAATTGCCTGTTTCAAATCATTAATTAATTCAATTTCATCATTATATATCTTAATTGCATTCATTAGCAAAAATCTTAAAAAATAACTTTTTCCACTATTATTTTTTCCCACCAGAAAATTAGTTTTATCTACCTTTAATAAATAAGTTGATTCATTATCTATATTAAATTTATCTAATATATTTTCTCCCAATAATAACCACATATTACTCTTCCTTTTATTTACATTTTATTATATTTTTTATTCTTTCTAACACTTCCATCGTATCCTCATAACTAATATCTTCTGCATAACTAAACTTACTCTGATAATTCTTCCAATGTTCTTTCAAAACATCACTTTCTTTTATAACTTCCATTATCTCATCTATATGCTTTAATTTATCTATCGAATCTCTATATTCAAATTTCTTTACAATAGCTTGTCCTAGTAATCCTTTATCAAAATTTTGTTGTTGTGTAGTCCAAAGTATATAGATATCATAAAAGTCCCTTGCTCTTGTTGTATCAACATTTCTCGATATAATTGTTTCAAATTTATCTGCTATTACAGTTTCCATATTATATGCAAGTATTTCTATAGAACGATTTTCAAACATCAAACCAAATTTATAATTTACTTCTTTAGGTACAATAACATCTCCTGTTGTTATATCTAATTTCATTGGTACAACTAATTTGTCGAATTTAGCATTTAATGAAACTCTATATCCTCCATATTCATCTTCTTGCCTTATTTCCTTTATATTTAAAAATTCAAAATCAACTCCATCATCTAAGTTTATATTGAATATTTCATTTAATATATTTTCTAGGTTGTCTTTTTCTAAATCAAATCCTTTAATTGTTGCATCCATATCTAGTGTATTTCTCATATCTATTCCAACTATGGCTGTTATTAACATTCCGCCTTTTAATACAAATTTATATTTGTATTTTGATACTGAAATTCTTTCCAATAGTCTTTCTAGCATATAGTTTTGTAAAATAATGTTTTCATTTACATTAACTTTTGATGACATATTTTTTATCCAAGCTTTTAATTGTGCTCTATTTTTAGCTATCATAGTAACACCTCCAAATATTTTCTTATTTCATCTTCTATATTAAATAATTTTGCATATTTGTGTAATCTAATTGAGTTTCTATCTTTTCTTTCTGCATATCTTTTCATCGCATCTGTAAATAAGGCTATTTCGATTCTCTTTTTATTTCTAATAATATCACAAATTGTTCTTTCTAAATCATATACTCTTATTTTGTTTCCGTACGGTGTTATCATTTCTGTTATACCAACTTCATACAATTCTTCTTTTAAATAAAAGAAATCATAATTTTTATTTTTTATAAGTGTATGATTATAATAACTTGGTATAGTTAATTGATATTTTATTGGTGTTCTATCACACAAGTCATGAAAATATAAAGCGGTTTCATGCGAGAATATTCCTTTTTTACAAATAGCTTGTGTAATAAAATATTTATCTTCTAATGTATCAGTACTTATATAAATTCCTCTTGCAACTCTTTCTATTATTCCTTTTTCTATCATCCTTGTTAAAACTCTGCTATTAATTCCTATTTTTTCAACCTCACTTGTTGTTATAATTCCATTATTCTTTTTTAATAATTTTTCAATTCTTTCTATATTATCCATCTTTCTTCTCCTTTGTCGGAAACTCTCGTAAATATTATATCATTTACGAGAGTTTCCGACAAGCATTTATATAAAATTTGTTAAAAAATATTGCTTTATAATAAAGTTTCTATTATATTTAATTAGATGACTGAGAAGACTTACTTCGGTAAGCAGTTATGATTTAGAATGTAGCTTATATAGAAATATATAAGCTATAGTTTTTATTATTAAAATTGCCGTTTTCATTATTTACGAATGAAAACGGCAATTAACTTATAAATAACTAACTATATCTTCAAATGTATCATATCCACTTTCACTATTGATATGTCCGCCATTATGTATTAAAACTTGTTCTGTTGCAACTGTATTAGCAAATTCTTTTTCTACTTCATATCTTACATATGGATCATTATCTGAGTAGAAACAAATTATCTCATTAGCATATGGTTTTACATCTTCCAAGTTATCAAAATACATTGATTTATTAACATTATCGTATTCTTCATTTATACCTAGATAATTATTAAATCCACATACGAATATTAACTTCTTAACTTTCACTTTATTTTCAACTAGAAATTTTGATATTAATATTGGTGCAATACTATGTCCTATAATTGTTGTATTTTCATTTATAAGACCTAAATCTAAATAATATTTTAACAACTTACTCCAATTTTCATAATTTTGATATCCTACTCCAATTGGAAAATCTGGTACATATACTTGTTTGCCATCTGTTGCTATAAAATCTTGTAACCAACTAAACCAATTTCCAAATGGGCTTCCAAACGAACCATGTATTATAAAATAATTTTCCATTTATTATACCTCCTAAATTAACTATTTTTCAATCTCACTTTCATATTTATCTTTGTATTGTTCAAATTTAACTTTTGCTCTAGGCAATCCTGCATTTACTGCCATTTTTAAGTAATACTCTGACAATCTCAATTTTTTTTCTGTTCCAACTCCATTATAATAAAAATTTGCCCCTAAATCATAAATTGCTGGAAGATGTCCTTGCATTGCACAATCATGTATTAATTCAAATGCTTTATTTACATCTTTTTCAACTTCTCCAAATCCAAAATAGTAGTACGCACCTAAACAAAATTTAGAAAATGCTTGTCTTCTGGGATTTTCTTTTTCTGCATTTATCAGACTTAATAGTGATTCATAAGCCTCAATATGTATCTGTTTTGCTTTTTCTTTATCTTGTTCTACTCCATCCCCAAAATAATAACAAGCACCAACTCCATAAGCACAACGAGGATCTCCTAACTCTTCTCCTTTTTCATACCAGTACATTGCCTTTTCAAAACTTTGCTCTGCTCCATTTTCTTCACTGTCATAACTTCTACCTAAAATATAACATGCAAATTTATCACCTTTTTCAGCTTTTCTTCTTACATCATCCAAATCAAATATTATTGGTTTAATATTATTATTCATTTTCGACTTCTCCTAATCTTTTTAACAAAATATATCTTTTAATATTTTCATCTTTTTGATACCAAGTCTTTTCTTCATAGCCTAAATCATTTAAGTTTCTTAAACTATAAACATTACCAAAAGTTACTTCTGCAATAATATTTTTAATTTCTTTTTCTCTTGCCATCTTCTCAAGATGTTTTACTAATATTTTTTGTAGTCCATATCCCCTATATTCTGGTAATACTATAACACCATCTATATCAGCGCAATTTCCTTCTAATTTTGGAATCATTTGTTTTAATTCTTTCATTCTATTTGAAACTGATAAGAATATCCATGCAATCATTTTGTCATCTAAAAAAGCACCATATATTTCGCCATCATTTATAGGGTCGTTAACTATTCTTAAATATGTTTCTTTTTTGAAAGGTAAAAAGTATCCTTTTTCTTCTTCTTTAAAATTATCTATTACAATATTTTGAATATTATATATATCATCAACATCATTAGCAGTACATTTTCTTATCTTTATATTTCTATTTCTAATATATTTATATTCTTCTTCGTTTGCTTGTTGTTTTTCTTTTTTCTCTCCTATTGGAGTATTATTTTCATCAAATATATCTATATATTCCATAAAACACCTCTTTATTTTTTTATCTAGTATTTATTCATCAAATAATTTACATTGCTCTTTATTCCATGCTGGAGTACATACAATTGCAAGTTTAAATGAACCTTCCCAATAATAAATATCTTTCTTATGTATAAATATAATATCTCCTTTTTTAAAATTAAAACATTCATCATCTCTTTTATAAATTGTTCCATTACCTTCTAATATATAACATAATTCTTCACATTCTAAATTTGAACAATATCCTTTTTCTGGATATCTTCCATTAATTTCATTTATACAGAAATCTAAATTCTTTTCATTCAAATCTATTGAATATTCTAGCACTGAACTGGTATCTGCATATTTAAATTTTTTTGCTTGTTCTTCTTTAACTATTTTCATAACTTTATTTCTCCCTTAAATTATATTTATTAATATTATCTATTGTAGCAAAACCATTATGTTCTTTTACCTTTTCAAGAAATACAATTTCCTCTAAGTGATCACATTCATGTTGTACTAACCTTGCAAAAAATCCATGCAATTGTTTTATTATTTGATTACCATTTTCATCACAATATGTTAATTCTACATCTTTATATCTCTCTACTTTACCTCTAATACTAGGGACACTCATACATCCTTCATATTGTATATCTGTTTCTTTTGATATTTCTCTCCAAGTAGGATTTATCATTGCTGTTACAGGATTTTCTTCTGCATCATTATATTTAATATTTTCTTTTTTAGCACCTACTACAATTATTCTCTTATTTATACCTATTTGTGGTGCAGCAATTCCTACTCCAGTACCAAATTCTAATGTTGACTTTAAATCTTCTATGATGTCTAATATTTCTTTAGTTATATTTTTTATATCTACTTCATCACATTCTTTTTCAAGAACAGGGTCTCCCACTTCTCTTATTTTTAAAACTTTCCCCATATTTTCCTACTTTCTTACTCATATTTTCCAGTATTTCAAGGATTTTGCTCAATTTTCTAAAAAATATTTTATGTGTTTCCACTTACCACTTAAGCAATTACTCTAACTTTCACACCCAAATTTTGATGTTCTTCTTTACCAAATCTGCCTTTTTGTTCAAAAGTTATAATCTCTGAAACCATATCAAAATCAAGTATTACATGTCTTGTTTTAGTTGTAGCACTGACACGCACTCCACATGGCTTGTAAACGGAAACATATCTACTGGTTGTATATTACCTATTTCATAATTTTCATTAAGTAACTTCATATCTCTTACCATAGTTGCAGGATTACAACTAATATAAACTACCTTTTTAGGCTTAACCGCTAAAATATTGTTAATTGTATTGTTGTCTAATCCCTTACGTGGAGGATCTACTATTATTACATCAGGATAAACTTGTTTCTTTTCCATTAAATTAGAAAATATTTTTTCTACATCTCCTGCAAAAAATTCTATATTTTCAATATTATTTATCTTCGCATTTTCTTTTGCATCTTCAATTGCTTGCTCTACAATTTCTATTCCATAAACTTTTTTTACATAGCTTGAAGCAAAAATTCCTATTGTTCCAATTCCACAATATAAATCAAATAATACATCATCTTTGCTTAAGCCTGCCATTTCAATTGCTGTATTGTATAAAACTTCTGCTTGTACTGGGTTTACTTGGTAGAATGACATTGGAGAGATTTTAAATGTATAATCTCCTAATATATCATAAATATATCCATCTCCATGAAGAACTACATTTTCATATCCTAGTATTACATTTGTGTTTTTCATATTTATATTTTTTACAATTGTTTTTACATTGTATTGTCTTACAAGCATTTCAACAAGTTCTGTTTCATACGGTATTTTTTTGCCATTTACAACTAATATACACATTATTTCGTGTGTACGAATTCCTACTTTTATTACAATATGGCGAATTAGCCCCTCTAATGCCTCTTCATTATATACTGGTATATTTTTTTCTATTATAAATTTTTGAATAGAAAATGCTATTTTTTGTGTTTCTATATTTTGAATAAAACATTCTTTTATTCCTATAATTTCATGTGTTCTTTGTGCAAAGACTCCTACTTGTATTTCGCCTTGTTTATTTAGTCCTACTGGAAATTGAGCTTTATTTCTATAATTATATGGATTGCCCATTCCTATTGTTTTTTCTACTTTTATATTAGCTCCATTAAAGGTTTTGCTCACTAAATTCTGTACATTTTTTTGTTTTATATTTAATGTTTCTTCATAATCAATATGTCTTAAATCACAGCCACCACATCTTTTGTATGTACTGCAATCTTCTTCCACTCTAAAAGGAGATTTTTCTAGTATTTCTACTACTTTTCCATATCCATAAGAAGAAAGTACTTTCACTATAATTATTTTTACTTTTTCGCCTTTCATGGCATACGGAATAAATATGGTGAAATCATTTATTTTAGCAATGCCTTCTCCATTCATTCCATAATCTATAATGTCTACAATATATTCTTCATTCTTTTTTATTTTTTCCATTTGTGTTCTCCTTTAAAAAATTCAATTTAAATTGTCTTATATAAAATTTTAATTCTTGATTCTATTTTATTCTTTTTCCTTGTACTAAAGGATTCAAGTCTCTTATTTTTACATTTGCTAGATTAATACTTGGTATTTCTTCAATTGTTATATTTTCAAATTTATCAAAACATTCAAGTAACTTCAAATCCTTTGTTTCCTTTAATTTAAAAATTAAATCTTCCTCATTATCAATATACAACTCTTCATAAGTAATATACTTTTTATTAATTCCGTATTTTGTAATATAAGCCAAAAGTTCCATCATATAATTATCCTCATTAGAATGACAATAACAATCTATACTTTTGCTAATTTCTAAAACTTTATTTGCAATGCTTCTCGTCTTAAATCCTATTTCATTGTCATAAATTTCTATATCGTTTATGATGTTCTTTATATCTTCATAATCTACATTTTTTGTCCAAGAAATTCCTGTAAGAATTACTCCATCTAGTCTATCAGCACATACTTTTGGACGTTCATTATCAACTATGTTATATTTTTTAAAATTAATAATATCTTCAATTTCAATGTTGTCTTCTTTCAAACATCTACTTAAATATGCATCGTTTTTTAATATTTTTTCTGTATTTTCTTCTGTACTTTCTTGATTTTTATAATCCTTATTCATATAATCTATTACATGCGAAAAACATGGAGTAGCAATATCATGAAAAAGTCCAGCCAAAGTAGCTCTTTTGTCTTTAGTACATTTCCAAGTTAATAATGCAACTGTTAACGAATGATCATATCTTGTAATATTTTCTTTAAAATTATATATATTTTTAGATGCATAATCCATTCCACAAAAATATCCTACCTTTTTTAATCTAATTAGACAAGGAGTCTCTAAATATTTATTTAAAAAATTAGGTTTTTTATTATATTCTAATATGTCTAAATAAAATTCAAGCAAAGTATTTTTCATTATTTTTCTTACCTTTCTATATTTTATGCAAATTCATTTTCTTGTTTTATAATTTTAGTCTATTTTTTTATTTGCAATAGTTTCAAATTTTCCTTTTTTCTTATTTATATCATAAAATTTGCATAAAAACAATTGTAATATTTTTTTCTTTGAATTGTTTTTATACAACAAAAAAAATCAATCAGATTTTATTTTCTGATTGATTTTTGTATCAACTCTGTTCTATTAGTTTGAACAGAAACGTCATTGGTGCGGATGAGAGGACTTGAACCCCCACCCTTTCGGACTAGATCCTAAGTCTAGCGCGTCTGCCAGTTTCGCCACATCCGCATTTCCTATCGACAATATTTATATTAGCACATTTTGCTCTTTATTGTCAATAGGTATTTTCAATTTTTTTGCTTTTATTTTACCCTATTTTTCCATACTAATTCTAAACTTTCTAACCATTTTGTAGTAGTATTAATTTATTACTTCACTCATTACCTTTGCTAAATATTTCATACTATTTAAACATTGATCCATTGTATTTCCTGTAGCCCCCACTTCTATTATGCATGCTGCTTTTGCTAGATGTTGATTATACCTACTATTTCTTAATATTATTGGTTTAAATAATCCTGGATATAATTCATTTGCTTTTTCTTGTACTTTTATAGCAAATTTTAAGTTATCATTCCAATTTTCGTGCTCTAGTCCTCCTCCATCTGTCCCTATTACAAACATAATTTGTGCTGCTTGTTCTTCTCCAATTTGAACAGTTGGTGCATATGTATAATCTCCTATTGCATCTCTATGTAAATCTATTACAATATCTGTATTATCATATTGTTTTAATAAGTTCTTAACTGTAATTAATGATCTTCCATATGACCCATTATATGCAGGATAATCATGATATGTATTATCATGAATTACATTATATCCATAACTCTTTAATTGATTTGTAAGTTCTGTTCCAACTCTTACTACATTATAATTAAAATCTGTTGTTCTATATGTTCCTGTTTGTTCATACTCAAAGTTTTCACTTGGTGTATAACTTTCACATGTATGTGTATGAAATAATAAAATATTTTCTTTGTTAACAGTTATATCTGGTTTCAACATTTCTTCTGTTAATTCATATTCTGTTTCATTTCTTACTTTTACACCATTATATTCATTTGTAAACTTAGTAGGTACATTATTTTCTACTACTTTTGTTTCAAGTCCTGTTTTCGCTTGTTCTACTACTACATCATTATTTTCTTCTTTTATCTCCTGATTTTCTGTTTTATTTTCTTTTGGTCTAATTTCGTTAAGCATTGCTAATTGTTTAGATACAGTATACTCCAGAAAGTTTATTCCTTCTATTTTCTCTCCAAAATCTTCCACGTTTCCATTTACTTGTTTCATCATTGGTATAGTCTCTTCTAGGCAAGATTCTAGTCTATTTTTATTCAAAATTCCCTGTAATTTTATTTCTTCTTTTTGATTACTTTGTTTTATTATTTTTATAAACATAAATAAACATACAAGTACTATTCCTAGTTTTATTCCATATTTTAGAACGTCTTTTTTATTTAAAATTGTCACATTTACCATATATGTTTTCCTTTCGTACAAACCTATTATATATTAGTATATGCTTGTACTTAGGAATTTATGCTAATAGAAATAGAGATTTCAATCACATATAATAAAAAGTATATATATTCTAAATAATATATATACTTTTATTTAAATATTGTTATTTAATTTTCTTAATTACTTCTTCTATTTTTAGAGTTTCTTGTTCTCCTGTTTGCATATTTTTTAAAGTAACTGTATTGTTTGCTATTTCATCTTCTCCTATTACTATAACATATGGAATAGCAAGTCTATCTGCATATTTGAATTTAGCTTTTATTTTTTTATTTTCTAAATAAACTTCTGCGTTTATATTCTCACTTCTTAATTCTGTTGCTACTTCTAATGCTTTTGAATTATCTTCTACCATTGAAACTACTAAGACTTTTGAAATTGAATTTTGTTCTTCTTTTAGTGCATTTAGTTCATTTAATTTATAGAATAGTCTTGTTAATCCTATAGAGATTCCTACTCCAGGTAATTTTTTATCTGTATAATATTCTGCTAAATTATCATATCTTCCGCCTGAGCAAACACTTCCTAATTCACGATATTCATTTAAAAACGTTTCATAAACTGTTCCAGTATAATAGTCTAAACCTCTTGCTATTGTTAAGTCTACTTTAAAGTTAGAATTTGGAACACCAAAAGCTTTAACATATTTTACAACTTGTTTTAGTTCTTCTAAACCTTCATTAAATATTTCATTAGTATAATTTAATTTTTCTAATGAATCTATTTTTTCTTCAGTTGTTCCACTAATTTCAATAAAGTTTATTATATCATTTATTTGATTTTCACTTAATTCTAAATCTTTTAAACATTCTATAACATTTTCTTTGCCTATTTTTTCGATTTTATCTATTATACGCATAATGTCTACAGATTTATCTTCTAAATCTAATTCTTTGAATAGACCAGATAATAATTTACGATTATTTATACATATTGTAAAATCTTTAAATCCTAAATCTTTAATTGTACTATATATTACTGCTGGCATTTCTGCATCATTTATTATGCTTAATTCTCCATCACCTATAATATCTATATCACATTGATAAAATTCACGGAATCTTCCTTTTTGTGGTCTTTCTCCACGATATACTTTTCCTATTTGATATCTTCTAAAAGGAAAGCTTAAATCGTTATAATATTCAGTTACATATTTGGCAAGTGGTACTGTTAAATCAAAACGAAGTGCTAAATCATTGTCTCCTTTTTGGAAACGATAGATTTGTTTTTCTGTTTCTCCTCCAGCTTTTGCTAAAAGTACATCTGACATTTCTATTATTGGTGTATCTATTGGTAAAAAGCCAAACTTTTCATATGATTTTTGTATTTTTTCTTTCATTTTATTAAATAGAATTTGCTCTTTTGGTAGCAGTTCCATAAAGCCTGGCAATGTTCTTGGTTCTATTTTGTTCATTTTATTTCCTCCTATTAAAGCTAAACTATTAGGGACGGGCCTTTTTAGTTTAGTTATATATTTTCTATTTTTTACCTATTTGATTACTTACTAAACTAAAAAGGCCCGTCCCTAATAGTTTAGCTTTAATCTAATCTTGGTTTTAGTTCTAAATATATTGGTTCTTCTTCTCTTATTGTTGTCATTCTTCCGTGACCTGGATATACTATTGTATCATCTGGAAGTATTGTTAGTTTGTTTGTTATAGATGTTATTATATCTGGAAAACTACTTGTTGGTAAGTCTGTTCTTCCCCATGTTCCTTTAAATAATGTATCTCCTGAAAATAGTAATCCTTCTTCTTTACAATATAGACAAGTTCCACCTTTTGTATGTCCTGGTGTGTGTATTACCTTGAATTCTAGATTTCCTAAATGGATTATATCTCCTTCATCTACTCTTGAATCCGCTTCTAGTTCTATATCGTCCATTCCTATATAATAAGTAAGACTAATTGCAGGATTATACAACCCTTCTGCATCATCTCTATGAATTAATACTTTTCCACCTTTTTTTGCTTTTACTTCTAATATTGCTCCAAAATGGTCTCCATGACAATGTGTTAAATATATATATTTTAACTTGTCTATTCCTAATGTATCTAGCATATCTATAATCTTATCTGCTTCTCCACCTGGATCTATAACCATTGTTTCTTTACTTTCTTCGTCTTCTACTATATAACAATTTGTTGGCTCTTCCAAAGCTGTAGTTACTTTTAATCTTTTTAATATCATTTGTTTTTCCTTCTTTTTAAATATATTTGTATTAAATCTGGATCATTTTGATTCTCTGGTAATTTATCAATATCAAAGAATTTCATATTTCTAGACTCATTGTCCCATTATCTACTAGTTCTAAATCTTCCTCTTTTACATCTAAATTAGTTTCTTCTTTTATTTCTCTAATAATAGTATCTTGAAATCTTTCTCCTAATTCTTGACAACCACCAGGAAGTCCCCATTTATCTCTATCTGCTCTACTTTGTAATAAAATTTGATTTTTACTATTTAATATAATAGCAGCTGCACCATCTTGTAACAAAACAAATCTGTGCTTTAGTTCTCCCATACATAATCTAGTAAATACAGGATATCCTATAATATTGCTTAATTCAATTATTTCGTCAGAAGATAATTTTTCTATTATTTTCTTTAATTCATCATAAGACATATTTCTTTGTTCTTGTAAAGATAAATTTCTAATTTTATTTAGTATTTCTTTATTATTCATACCTTTCCACCTTTTTATTCTAAAACAAATCAAAAACGAGTAGTACTAGGCATTGAAAGCTGAAAAAACGGAGGCGTACGTGTTGTACGTCGAGGATTTTTCAAGTTTTCAATAACGAAGTAATACGAAGTTTTTCATTTGTTTTAGCTATTTTTTACGTTTAACCTCATACACACTATCAACTTTTCTAATTGCCTTTAATACATCATTTAATTGTTCTAGATTTTCTACTTCTACTGTTACTTCTGTAATTGCTATTCTTTCTTTATTAGCTCTACAATTAACCGCTATTAGTTTTGTTTTTGCATTACTTATTTGAGCTATAATGTCTGCTAAAAGTCCTGATCTATCATTTGCAAATACTTCAATATCTACATTGTATGCCACTTCTTTTTCTGTGTACCAGTAAACATCTATCATTCTGCTTTCTTCGTCTTCAAATAAATCTTTCAAGTTTTTGCAATCTGCTCTATGAATAGATACTCCTCTTCCTCTTGTGATATATCCTACTATATCATCTCCTGGTACAGGATTGCAACATTTTGAAAGTTTTACTAGACAATTGTCTATTCCTTTCACTACTACACCAGATTTTGAAGGTTTTGCTACATTTTTTTCTTTGCTTAATTCTTCTAATTTTTGCTCAACATTTTCTTCTTTATGAACTTTTCTGTATTCCTCTAATATTCTTGCTATTACTTTTCCTGAAGTTATTGCTCCAAACCCTACAGATGCATACATATCTTCTATAGAATTGAATTTATATCTGTTTAATGCTCCTTGTATAAATTCTTGTTTAAATAATTCATCATGATTCATTCCTATACGTTTTATTTCTTTTTCAATTAAGTCTTTACCTTTTTCAATGTTTTCTTCTCTTTGATTTTTCTTAAACCATGCATTTATTTTATTTTTAGCAGTTGAACTTTGTATAAATTTTAGCCAATCTCTACTTGGTCCTTTACTATTTTCTGAAGTTATTATTTCTATAATATCTCCGTTTTTTAGTTTTGTTATTATTGGCATCATTTTACTATTTATTTTACATCCTGTCATATGATGACCTATTTCAGCATGTATACTATATGCATAATCTATTGGTGTACTACCACTTGGAAGTACTTTTATGTCTCCTTTTGGAGTAAATACATATACTTCATCTTCAAATAATTCTGTCTTTAATGTATTTAAAAATTCTTGTGGGTCTTGCATATCTTTTTGCCACTCTAGTGTCTCACGAAGCCATGCTAGTTTGTCCTCTGAAACTTTTACATTTGCCTTTTTTCCTTTTGCAAAACTTGCTTCCTTGTAAGCCCAGTGCGCAGCAATTCCATATTCTGCAATTCTATGCATATCCCAAGTACGAATTTGTACTTCAAATGGTGTTCCTTTTTCTCCTATTAATGTTGTGTGTAATGATTGATACATATTTGGTTTTGGAACTGCAATATAGTCTTTAAACCTTCCTGGCATTGGATTATATAGTTCATGTACCACACCTAAAGCTGCATAACAATCTTTTACTGAATTTACAATTATACGAAGTGCAAATAAATCATATATTTGGTCTAAAGTGATATTGTCTCTTTTCATTTTTCTATAAATACTATATAAGTGTTTTGCACGTCCTGTAATTTCTGCTTCTATTTTTTGTTTTTTTAATTCTTGTTTTATTTGTTCTTCTATTTTGTCTATAAATTGCAAACGTTCTTCTCTTTTTCTATCTATTCCTTCTACTATTTCTCTATATTCTTCTGGATATAAATATTTAAAAGATAAATCTTCTAATTCCCATTTTAAAGAATATATACCAAGTCTATTTGCAAGTGGTGCATACAAATCCATTGTTTCTTTTGCATTTGCTATTTGTCTGTCTCTTGATAAATATTTTAATGTTCTCATGTTATGAAGTCTATCTGAAAGTTTTATCATTATTACACGTATATCTTTTCCCATTGCTAGGAACATTTTTCTGTAATTTTCAACTTGTGCCTCTTCTACAGATTCATAATTTAATTTGCTAAGTTTTGTTACACCATCTACCATTTCTGCAATTTCTATTCCAAATTCATTTGTCAAATCTTGATGTGTAACTTCTGTGTCTTCTACTACATCATGAAGAAGCGCAGCACAAATAGTTGCATCATCTAATTCCAATTCTGCTAATGTATAAGCAACTTGAATTGGATGAATTATGTATGGTTCTCCTGACTTTCTTAATTGATCCCCATGATTTTCTTTTGCATAGTTGTATGCTTTCATTATAAGTTTTATATCTGATTTTTTGTTGTTCTTTTTCATTTTATTTACAATATCTTCTATTGTATATTGTACTTTTGCTTCTTGCATTGCATTCACTTCCTTTTAATATGACTTTCTTAAGTCTTTCAAATTAATTTGTACACTTTCTCTTCCATTGAATCTATTTATTTCAAGTGAACCAACCATATCCACTTTATCTCCAATTTGATATTCTTCTGCTAAATGTCCTAAATTAAATCCTATACTATCAATATAAAAATTGTTATCTTTTAGTGTTAGTTTTATGTGTTTACCTTCTGACAAAGTTCTTATTGAATGTATTTTCAAGTTTTTATACATGAATAATGGCATCTTATTTGCCTCACCAAATGGCTCTAACATGTTTAATTCTTCTACTGCTTTTATATTAATATCTTCAAGTGTTATTTCTTCATCAATTTTAATAATAGGTATTATATCACATATATTGCTATTTTGTGCATATTTTTCAAATTCTTCTTTAAATTTTTCAAAATTTTCTTTTTTTAGTGTAACTCCTACTGCCATAGAGTGTCCACCAAATTTTTCTAAATTTTCACTACAATTTGTTAAACTTTCATAAAGGTCGAATCCAGGGATGCTTCTTCCAGAGCCTTTTCCTTCATCTTCTTCAAAACAAATTAATATACTTGGTTTAAAATATAAGTCTGTTATTTTTGATGCAACAATTCCTATTACTCCATGGTGCCAATTTTCACTGCCTAATACTAATACTTGTTTATTCTTTTCACTTTTTTCTATTTTGTTTACTGCATCCTCATATATTCTTTTTTCAATATCTTGTCTTTCTTTATTATACTCATTTAACCTTAATGCGATTTTTTTTGCTTCATTTTCATCTTGTGTTAAAAATAAGTTTAATGCTTCTTTTTCTTTGCCCATTCTTCCACATGCATTTATTCTTGGAGCTAGTCCAAATGAAACTGTAAAAGAATCTATTTTTTTATAACCTGAAGCTTCTAAAAGAGCCTTTAATCCAACATTTTTTGTTACTTCTACTAGTTTTAATCCAAGTTTTGCTATAACTCTATTTTCATCTACTAATGGCACTATATCTGATATTGTACCTATACACACAATATCTAAATATTTTAAATATTCTTTTTCTTCTAACTCTAATCTTTGAGCTATTGCTTGAATTAATTTAAATCCAACGCCTACACCTGCTAGTTCTCTAAAAGGATATGTACTATCTTTTCTTTTTGCGTCTACTACTGCTATTGCATTTGGTAAAACTTCTCCTACTTCGTGATGATCTGTTACAATAACTTCTAATCCCAAAGAATTTGCATAATCTACTTCTTCTATTCCTGAAATTCCACAGTCTACTGTAATTATTAAATTTACAGCATCATCTGATATTTTCTTTATTGCATCTTTGTTTAATCCATATCCCTCATTTAATCTATTTGGAATATATTGTGTAACATTTGCGCCTCTTTCTAACAAGAAATTTTTAACTACTGTAATACTTGTAATTCCGTCTACATCATAATCTCCATAGATTAATATTTTTTCTTTATTATTAATAGCTTTTATTATTCTATCTACAGCTAATGCCATGTCTGGCATTAAGTATGGATTATGAAAATCGTGTCTCGTTGGTTTTAAAAATAAATCAATATCTTCCTTTTTGATTAAATTTTTATTTACCAAAATTTTAGCAAGTAAATTGCTTATTCCATATTCATTCTCAATTTTTTCTACATTTTTAATTTTCTCATTATCTAATTCTATACATTCCCATTTTTTGTTCATTTTTCTACTTTTTTCCTTTTTTTACACTTTTGTCCTATTTTATAATATTTTTCTTAGTTTTAAAAGACTTTTTAGTAACTTTTTTATTATATTTGTAGTTTATATGTAAAAAGAGTGGTTATTAAACCACCCTTTTTACTTTTTAGAACTACTTGAATCTGCTTTTTGATCGCTATAATATGAACAGAAAATCATTAATACAGTTTTTTCATCTAAATTACAATCTTTTGTAATTCTTACTTTAAAATCATTAAATAAGAATTTTGAATTAAAATCTGCAATTAATTTTCCTTCCATATCATACATGTTTCCGTTAGTGTTAAACATATTAAATGTAACTCTTGCAATCTTCTCTCCATTTTCATTGTATATTTCATATTCTTCACCAAAAAGCTTTACTAATCCTACCATCTCTACTGATAAATTTCCATTCACAAAAATTGAATGTGAATCTTGTTTAATCAAATGATATGAATCATCTGCATAAGCAATTTGGTTTTCGTTTAAATCATACATTTTCAATGGATCTGTGATTACTTTAAATATATTGCCTTTGACTTTTACAAACTCTTTGTTATCTTTATCAATATCTATTGTTGTTGACAGCCGAAGAGATTTTACATCACATTTATATTCTGTATAATCACTCATTTTTTGCTTATTTGATAATAATAAACCGCCTAACAGAAACAAGCAAATTAATACTACAAGTATAATCCGTCCTTTATTTTCTTTCATTATAATACCTCCATTATTTAGTATCATTTTTGTTTACTATAGTATTAATATTTATTTTACCACATTTTTATACAATTTTCAAATTTTATAAAAAACCAAAATTTATACTTTTAATTCTATATCTTCTTTTTTGTATTCTTCTGGTTTTAGTCCAAATCTAGTCCTCATATAATCCAAAGTAACAACCATACTAGCTAGTGCGATTAATCCTACTAGTAAAAATGCATTTTGAATACTTGCAACTTCTAGTAATACTCCTCCTAATATTGAAAATATACTTGCGGCAATTCCACCTATAAATTCATAAGTAAATGTAATTTTGTTTCTCATATATTCATTTGTAAAATTCTTCAAATATTTTGATTCTAGTATATACCAAATTGAAGTTGATATACGTTGTATAACATACATTACAAGTATTACTGGAATAATGAAATCATCTGTATACATAGTTGAAATTACGCCTATTACAATACATGCTCCTATATACATTAATGATATAAAAGCTAATGTCCTATTTTTAAACTTCTTTTCAATAGGCTTCTTTAAAGAAAGTGATATTCCTCCTATTAAATTTAATATTGCAAATATCATTGAAAATTGTTCTTCTGGTATTCCTATATTCGTTAGTAAATCTCCATTATATGTGTCTATTATGCTTATTAGACTGTAGAATACTATTTGGAATAATATAAATGCTTTCATTCTTTTTGATTTTAATATAAATTTAAATGATGTTTTTAAATCTTGTTTATATTCTTTTAATGTATTTATTAATCCTTTACTATTATTTTTTTCTTTTTTTACTTCATATATATCTTCAAATTTGAAAGACAATATAGTTGATATTATGATAAATCCTAAACAAATAAACATTGGTAAATAATTATTCATTACAAATAAATATCCTGCTGTTAATGATGCAACACCATCTAATATATAATATAGACTACCACCTTTAGCATCTAATTTTGAGTATAACCCTTCACCACCCCTTGTTGATACAGAGTCGTATAGCAAATTAGACTCGGCTATTGTCTTTATATTATATCCTAAGGAAAAAATTAAATTTGCAATAATTATTCCTATTGCACCTGGAACAATTATTAAAATTAGCATATAAATTATAAGCATTATATTTCCTAAAATTATACTTTTTCTTTTTCCAAAAAAGTCTGTAATTGCTACTGCTGGTATTTGCATTATTATTCTACACAATAAATATATTCCATTTATTACTAATACTTCAGAAGCAGTGACTTTTTTGGTTATTGTGTAAAATAAGAACTCTATTGAATAAAAGAATAGTAAATCCCAAGAAAACATTTTATATATTGGATAAAGTTTTGCATTTTTTCTTCGTATTTTATTTAATTCATTTCTACTTTTCATTCTTTATTCCTCATTACTCTTTTGTTTAATCTTCCTGTTAGATTTTCAATACTCCACCTATCGTTCTATTCATTGCCTCTTCTCCCATATCTTTACTAGCTACAATAGAAGCTCCACCTGCTATAACAACTATGTCTCCCTCTTGTACATATCCTCTTCTTTTAGCTTCTTCTATTCCTTCTGTAATAACATCATTTGGTTTTTGTTTGTTTGTTATTAGTATTGGATTTGTATTCCATGAAAGTGCTAATTGTCTATATGTTTGTTCATTTGTTGTTAATGCATATATTGGACATGCTGGTAAGAAGCTTGCTATCATTCTAGGTGTATCTCCTGTTTCTGTATATGCAAATATTGCCTTTGCTTTCATTTCCATAGCAGTTGATGTTACACTATGGCTTAAGTTAAATTCATAATTCAAATCTGCCAAATCATGTTCTCTTCTTGTAAATCTCTTCCAGTATTTTATATTAGCTTCTACTGCTGTTGCTATTTCATTCATTGTCTCAACACATTTTACTGGATATTTTCCCATGGCACTTTCTCCAGATAACATTATTGCTCCTGTTACATCAAATATTGCATTTGCAACATCGCTTATTTCAGCTCTTGTTGGATTTGGATTTTCTGTCATAGATTCTAACATTTGAGTAGCTGTAATTACCATTTTTCCATCATTATTACATTTTTGAATAAGTTTTTTTTGCATAATTGGAACATCATAGTATGGAATTTCTACTCCCAAATCACCACGAGCTACCATAACTCCATCACTTAGTTTTGTAATTTCATCTAAATTGTCTATTCCTTCTTGATTTTCTATTTTTGATATAATTTTTATATTTTTTCCACCATTTTCATCTAGTACTTTTCTTATATTTTTTACATCTTCTCCATTTCTTACAAAAGATGCTGCAATAAAATCAAATCCTACTCTACATCCATCTTTTAAATCTTGTATATCCTTCTCTTTTAATGATGGTAAATTTACATGTGTTCCAGGTAGGTTTATACTCTTTCTATTTCCTAGACTTCCTCCATTTGTTACTTTACAAATTACATCTTTATCTTTTACTTCTATTACTTCTAATTCTATTTTTCCATCATCTATTAATATAGTAGTCCCTACTTCTATATCTTTATATAATTCTTTGTATGATACACTTACTCTTTCTTTATTTCCTATAATATCATCATTTACAAGTGCAAATATATCATTTGCTTTAAGTTCAACAGGCATTTGCTCTAATACACCTGTTCTTATTTCTGGACCTTGTGTATCTAGTAATAATGCAACTGGCATGTTTAACTCTTCTCTTGCTTTTTTTACATTATCTATATATACTTTTTGGTCTTCGTAATTTCCATGTGAAAAGTTAATTCTTGCCACATTCATTCCTGCCAAAATTAATTTTTTTAATGTTTCTACCTCCTTTGTTGCTGGCCCTATTGTACATACTATTTTTGTTTTTCTCATAAAATCTTCTTCCTCCTAAACTCTTTTTATATTATATATCGTACGTATTATATCATTAAATATTTACATGTTCAATAGAAAAGAACTAGATTTTCTAGTTCTTTAATCTATTTTACTATCCATTTTACTAAATCTAGATTTTCACTATCTAAAAGCATTTCATGTTTTGGCATAACTCGGAATGTGTAACCATAGTCTCCACCTGTTGTTAATTCTATTTTTGCTTTGTATGTAGCTATTCTTTCTTCTTCGTCATAGTCTACCATTAACATTGGAATAACAGCTATTTTTTCTACTACTCCATTTTCTTTTATTCTTCCATAATAAACTTGTGCTTCAATATTTTCTGGCTCGATATTTGGTAATTTTACTTTGCAAGATACTTCTATGTTATTTCCTGCATCCATTGTTATATTGTCTAAATTGTTTTCTTCTGTTATTACTATATCTTCCCAGTTATTATATAGTTCTCTTTTCCAATTATTATAATTTGCAACTTCTTCTAAGTTTTCATAGTGTTTATGGTAAAGATTAGCAAGTGGCATATAAAGCTTATTTGTGTAGTCTACAAGCATTCTTGCTGTACTATATTTTCCACCTGTAGATATTATAGAGTTTTTCATATATTCCATCCATTTAGCAGATATTCCTTTTTCATCTTGTTCATAATATGCTGGAACTATTTTATTTTCTAATGTTTGATAAATGCTTTCGCTATCACAATTATCTTGAATATCATAGTTTTCATATTCTGCATTTGTTCCTATTGCCCAACCATTTTTTTGATTATATCCTTCTGCCCACCAACCATCTAAAATACTAAAGTTTACTGCTCCATTTACAGATGCTTTTTGTCCACTTGTACCAGATGCTTCCATTGGACGTCTTGGAGTATTAAGCCATACATCTACACCACTTATTAAATAACGTGATAATTCCATATTATAGTTTTCTAATAAGAAGACTTTTCCTTTAAATTGTGGCTTCATTGATATTTCATGTATATATTTTATTAGGTCTTGTCCTTCTTTATCAGCTGGATGTGCTTTACCAGCTATTAATATTTGAACTGGTCTATTTTGATTGTTTACTATTTGTGTTATTCTTTCTAAGTCTCTAAATAATAAAGTTGCTCTTTTATATGTTGCAAATCTTCTTGCAAAACCTATTGTTAATACATTTGGATTTAATTTTGAAGTAATTTCATTTATTTCTTCATAACGATATCCGCTTCTCTTTAATCTTTCGGTAATGTTTTGTTTTGCTTTTTCCATTAATTTTTGTTTTCTTACCATATGTGCATTCCACAATTCTTCATTTGGAATGTCATTTATTTTTTTCCAAGTTTCATCTTCATAAATATGATCTTGCCAATATGGCATTAAGTATTCATTATATAATTCTTTTAAATTTGGTGAAAGCCATGAACATGTATGAATTCCGTTTGTTACATATGTAATTGGAGATTCATCTGCTGCAATTTCTGGCCAAACATCATTAAATAATTCTCTTGATACTGCGCCATGAAGTTTACTTACTCCATTTTTCTTACCTGCTACTTTTAGGGCTAGAATTCCCATATTGAATCCTGCGTTTGGCTTTGGATTTGGCTCCATTCCCATCTTAAAGAATTCTTCTTTTGAAATTCCAAATCTATCCCAATAATCTTTAAAATATTTTTCTACTAAATCTAATGGGAAAATATCATTTCCTGCTGGAACTGGTGTATGTGTTGTAAATACTGTTTTTGAAGATACTATATCTTTTGCCATTTCAAATGATATTTCTTTTTCTTTCATCATATTTTTTATTAATTCCAAAATTAAGAAAGATGAATGTCCTTCATTCATATGATATATAGTTGGTTGTAAACCTAAAGTTTTTAGTAACCTTACACCTGCCATACCAAGAACTATTTCTTGTGATATTCTCATTTCTTGGTCTCCACCATATAAAGTAGTTGTAATATTTCTATATTCCTCGTGGTTTTCTTCTATATCTGAATCCATTAAATATAAAGTTACTCTACCTACATTAACACTCCATACTTTTAAATATAGTCTTCTTTTTGGGAATTTTACATATATAATTAAGTCTTTTCCGTCTTCACCTTTTACTGGTTTTATTGGAAGTGTATTTATATCTATTCTTCTATATTCTGTTTCTTGGTCTCCATATCCATTTATTTTTTGATGGAAATATCCATTTTTATATAACAACCCTACTGCAACTAGTGGAATTCCTAAATCACTTGCTGATTTTAAGTGATCACCAGATAAAATTCCTAGACCTCCTGAATAAATAGACAAGATCTGATCTAGTCCATATTCAGCTGAAAAATATGCAATTATATCATTTTTATTTTCTGGATAATTTTTAGAAAACCATGTAGATTTGCTATTTTGATAAGCTTCAAAATTTTCTACAACTTTATCATATTGTTTTAAAAATTCTATACTCTTTGAGGCTTCTTCTAATCTTTCTTGAGAAACTTGTCTTAGGAATCTAACAGGATTTTTTTCTACTGTCTCCCATAAATCTCTATCTATTTGTTTAAATAAGCTTAGAAATTCCGTATTCCAAGACCACCATAAATTATTAGCAATTTTTTCTAATTTTTCAATTCTTTTAGGTAATTGTGGATTAACAGTTATTTTGTTAAACACGTACATTTCTTATTTTCCTCCTTTGTAAATTATGAAATTTTATCTTTTAGTAATTCATTTTTTATTATCTATTAACTTTATTTATTTGTCAAATATTTTTTAGTTTTTTATAAAAATATTTCTTAAATTTATTATTTATTAAATATAAATTATCATTTTAATCATTATATAATTTCTATAAGATTTCTTTTTTGCTATATTCTTCTGGCTTTAATCCTACTCTAGTTCTCATATAATCTAGTAATAGTACAAATCCAGCTGTAAATATGCACCCTATTATAATAAGTGTATATGCAGTTGGTACAATATCTAATATATATGAAGCAGCAAAAACAAGTAATGATGCAATTGCATTTTCAATTATGTTATTTGCTGTTGAAATTCTTACCCTTTTTTCACTATTTGTAAAATTATTAAAATATTGCTTTATTAGTACATAATATGGTCCTTTCATTATATATTGTATAGTAAATAATATTAGTGTTAATATTATTAATGTACTTATGTTAAACTTACATAGTAATATAACTCCTGACATTAGGCAAGAAACTGCCATTGGTATTGATAAAAAAGCTAAAGTTCTATTTCTATATTTTTTATGAATTCTGCCTTGATTTCTAGCAGCAATTCCTGTTACAATTCCAAGTACTGCAAATATAACTCCAAAGTACTGTTCTGGAACACCTATATCTATTAAAACTGTATTTCTTAGATTTTGTAAAATTTTTAATAACGCTACAAAAACTGCATTAAATATTAATAAACATTTTAGTCTTTTAGATTTTAATATGTTTTTGAAAGAGATTCTTATGTTCATAATTTCTTCTTTTACTCGCATTTTTCCCTTTTCACTATAAAGTTCTTCAAATTTTGTAGATGCTATAAATGCTATTAATAATATTATAAAACATATTACCATTGGTATATATGGATTTACTACATATAAGAAACTAGATAATATAGCAGAAATTGCATCTATATAATAATATCTAGAAGATGCTTTTCCATCTATTTTTGCAAATTGTACTCCTCTTTTTTCTCCATGTTCTAATGAATCATATAACATGTCGCTTTCACATGTTGACTTAATTACAAATGAAAACGCACATAACAATTGTGATAATAATAACATAGTAAAACTTGTTGAAAACATTATTATTAAGATATGTATTGCCAAAATGAAATTTGCCAATATTAAGCTCTTTCGCTTTCCTATTTTTTGTATAACTAATGTAGATGGTATTTGTGTTAGAAATTTAAATAAGACATAAAATGCATCCATTTGTAGTACTTGTGCTGGTGAAATTTCCTTTTCTATCGTTAAAAACAAATATATTATTGCATAATAAAATAATAAATCCCATGAAAAAATACGATATATTTTATATAAATTTATATTTTTTTTCTTTTTTTCTTGTAGTTTTATTTCTTCTTTTGTCAGTTCTTTTGTTTCTCGTAGTATCTCCATCATTTTCTCCTATTTTCATTTGTTTTTTTGTATTATATCAAACCTATTTTTTTAGTGCAACATTTTTTGCATTATATTCTCTACATTTTTGCTCTAATAATTTAAAATTGCAACATAACTCTTTAAAAAATAAATAGTCACTATGTTTCGTATTTTCTAATACTTTAAATATATTGTTTACTTTTTTAATTATTTCCTTTTGAATATTTTTAGAACGCAAATATCTTATCTCAGACATATAATATGTTTTATATTTCAAATTATTAATATTAGCCACATGTGCATCTTTTATATTAACTGGTATCATGTTATTTAATAAAAGCTTTGCTATTGTTTTATTTTCATTTTTTATATTAATTGTTAATTTTGAATTTGTCTTTTTATGTATCTTGCTGGTAAGTGGAATGTAGTAATCTATGCCTTTTTTATTTATCAATATTCCATAAAACTTTCTATTATCTTTTAAACTGACTTTTGCATCAAATTTTGATAAATATTTTTTATATTCATTTGATATATCATACATTTTTAATTTATTATCTTTTATTTTAATCATTTTTCCTCCTAAAAATATAAAAGAGGAGCTATTATACTTAATGTATAATAGCCCCTATATTTTAAATTGTCCACTAAAGCAGGACCTCTCTCATTTTTAATTGTCTACTAAGGCAAGACCTCTCCTATTTTTAATTGTCCACTAAAGCAGGACCTCTCTCATTTTTTGATGTTTAATATCAACATCTATTTAGTATATCTATTATAATATATTATATTCTCAATTTCAAGTATTTTACATAAATTTCCTTTTGTTTCTAAAATTCTTCTAATATATCTTGCATACATGTTACGCATTTTGCTCCTTGCTTTATTAATTCATTTGTTCCTTCTGAGTTTTTACTTGTTATATTTCCGTGGAATTGTAAATACATTTTTACCTTGTTCTAGTGCAAAGTCTACTGTTGTCATTGTTCCACTTTTCTTTTTAGCTTCTATTACGATAACACCATTTGATAATCCACTTATAATTCTATTTCTTGCTGGAAAATTCATCTTTTCTGGCTTTGTTCCAAGTGGATATTCACTTACTATACACCCTCCATTATTTATTATTTTATCTACTAAATTTTTATTTTCAAAAGGATATATTATATCTAAAGAACTTCCTATAACTGCAATCGTCTTTCCTCTATTTTTTAAAGTTTCTATATGACAAATACTATCAATTCCTCTTGCCAAACCACTTATAGTTACTATATTATTTTTTACTATTCCTTTCGTAACAGCTTTAGCTACTTCTTCTCCATATTTTGAATTCTGCCTACATCCTATTACTGCTAAAGAAAAACTACTTAATATTTCTACATTTCCTTTTACATACAAACTAATTGGTTTATCATATATTTGCTTTAATTTTTCTGGATAATTTGCATCATCTATATTTATTAATTTAATTTTTTCTTTCTTCATTTGGTTTATCATATTTTCTATTCCTATTTTATATTTTGGGTTTAATATCTCTTTTGCTGTTTTTTCACCAATTTCATTTATGCTCATTAATTCTTCCTGTTTCAAATTCCAAATTTCTTCTATTTTATATTTTTTTAATAGTTTCTGTTTCTTTATACTTCCTAAATTTTTTATTCTAGAAAACCATATCCAATATTTTGTTTTTTCCATTTTTTCTCCTCACTTTATAGTATTTATTGTAATTAATTTACTATAATATAAAAAACAAAAGAACTTAGTAAAAAACTAAGCCCTTTATATTTTTATAATTTATTTTTCTTCCAAGTATTTAGCTGCAATTACAACATTGTGAAGTAGCATTGCAATTGTCATAGGTCCAACTCCACCTGGAACTGGTGTTATGTATGATGCTTTTTTACTTACATTTTCAAAATCTACGTCACCAACTAAACCTGTTTCTAATCTGTTAATTCCAACATCTATAACAACTGCCCCCTCTTTTACCATATCAGCTGTTACAAATTTTGGTTTACCTATAGCAGAAATTAATATATCTGCATTTTTTGTTATTTCTTCTATATTTTTTGTTTTAGAATGGCAAATAGTAACTGTAGCATCTGCATTTAATAAACATTGTGCTAAAGGTTTTCCTACTATGTTGCTTCTTCCTAATATAACAACATTTGCACCACTTAAATTTATATTATATTCTTCTAACATCTTCATAACACCATGTGGTGTGCAAGATATAAAAGTTTGTCTTTTTAACGTTAGTCTTCCTATATTTATTGGATGAAAACCATCTACATCTTTTCTAAAATCTATTGTTTCAAATGCCGTATATATATCTAATGGCTTTGGAATTGGACTTTGAAGTAATATTCCGTGTATGTCTTTTCTTTCATTTAAGTCCTCTATTACTTTCAATAATTCTTCCATTGAACATGTTTCGTCTAATAAAAATTCCTCATATTCAATTCCTACTTCATTACATGCTTTACTTTTATTTCTAACATAAACTTTTGATGCTGGATCTTGTCCAACCATTATAACTGCAAGTTTTGGAAATATATTTTTCTTTTTTAATTCTTCTACTTCTACTTTTACTTGTTCTCTTATTTTTTTTGAAAGTTCTTTTCCATTTATAATTGTTGCCATATCTATCTCTCCCTTTATTTTTTTGTATTATATATTAGCGTTCTTTATTTTACAATAGTTTTTTATAAACTTATTAATTTTGATATTTTTTCTCATATGTAGCTTGGAAGAAGAGATTCTTCCAAGTTTGTATAAATTTTAACTAAAACTCATACTATTAGCATCTTCTCTTACAGCATATTAGCATTATAATCCTTATTATTATTAAGATTCCAATTAGAACAGCTAAAACAACAAATGCCCCTAATCCTAATGTTTCAAATATTGCTGTTTCTGCTCCTATTATAATCCCAATTACAAAAGTAAATAACAATCCTAATATAAATACTATTACATCTACGCAGCATCTTTTTGTTCTTTTGCAACAATTATCTTCTTCAAACATACTATTCACCTCCATAATAGTACATATAAGATACTATTAATATATAATATGTTCTTCTTCTACTTTTTTCCACTATTTTCTTCTTTAAATTTTATATTTTTATCAATTTGCATTTTACCCGCTCTTGTAATAGCTTCATACCCATATTTTTCTTTAATATTATCTAACACTGAATCTATTTTCTTTTGTTTTTCATTTTCCACATTTTCAAATAAAGAGATCTGTCTTTCTTCTTTCTCTACCAGCCCACTTACACTTACTCCTATTAATCTTATTGGAGTATTATTATAAATTTCTGTTAATAGTTTTTTAGCTTCTTTTCCAATAATTTTAGTACTATCTGTTGCAAAATCTAACTTTCTTTGATGTGAAAAAACTTTAAATTCATTAGTTTTTATTTGTACATTTACAACATTTGCAAACATTTCTTGATTTCTTAGCCTATAGCTTACTTGTTCTACTAAAGCAAGTAAAACTTCTTCTATTTTTTCTATATCGTTATAATCATATGGAAGTGTTATAGAATTTCCTATATTTTTAGGCTTTTCTTTTATATAATTTACTTCTTCGTTATCTATTCCATTACTATATTCCCATATCATTTTACCATATTTGCCAAAATTTTTTATTAGTAACTTTTCATCACTTTTAGCTAAATCCTCAATAGTTTTTATTCCCATTTTTTGAAGTTTCGGTAAACTTCTTCTACCTACCATAAAAAGCTCTGCTACTGGAAGTTTCCACATTTTAGTCTCTATTTCTTCTTGGTATAAAGTATGAACTTTGTTAGGCTTTTCGAAATCCGATGCCATTTTTGCTAAAAGCTTATTTGGTGCTACACCTATATTTACAGTAAAGCCTAATTCTTCCCTTACTCTTTTACTTATTTCATATGCTATATCTATTAATTTTCTTGTTTTTGGAATATAACCTGTTAAATCTAAAAAGCATTCATCTATTGAATAACGTTCTATTTTATTCGTGTATTCCAATAATAAATTATATAATGCATTTGAATATTTCCTATACACATTAAAATCTGATTGAAAAATTTGTATATTAGGACATTTTTTACGTGCAAAAAATATTGGTTCACCTGTTTGAATTCCAAATTGTTTTGCAATATTACTTTTAGCTAAAACTATTCCTTTTCTTTGTGCTTCATCTCCACCTATAATAGCAGGTATAGTTCTTATATCTAAAGTTTCTCCATTTTTTAATTTTTCTACTGCTGTCCAAGATAAAAACGCATTATTTACATCTACATGTAATATTTCTCTTTTCATATTTAACACCTATGGTTATTATAAAACATATGTTTTGTATTGTCAATATAGATTTATTATTTAACATAGAAAACTAGCACTTGCAGAAAGTATTATGCTTCTTTAAGTTCTTCCTTTATCTTTTCTACTTCTTTCTTACTAATTTTTGTACATTTACAAATTTTATTTATATCTATTTTTTGCTTTATCATTTCTTTAGCTATTTCAAATCTTGCTTTACTTACTCCTTTGTTCATTCCTTCTCTCATTCCCTCTTTTATTCCTTCTTTTCTACAATTTTCTCTTATCTTCCTGTCTTCTTTTTCTATTCTTTCTAGAACAGCTAACATATAATCTACCCCTTTCTTTTTATTACTTATTTTGTTTAATAAATTATCTGTTTCTTTATTACCTAATTTTTTTCTTAATATTATATTAATTATCCTTTGCATTTTATTTAAAGCATCTTCTTCTACTACTTTATCTATAATTTTTATTAAGTTCTGTTTTAATTCATTATTATTATTGCACTTTTCTATTATCATTGCCTTAGTTATTACTAAATCATCTTTTAATAATTCTTCTTTGCTATATCTATTAATATCTATCAAATTGTAATCATTTGTTTTATTTTCATATCCGTGGCAATTTTTTCTGCATATCCTCAAATCTTAACTTTGCATTCCATTTTTTATTTCCTGTATATAAGACAATTGCAATAACTAACGGATACTCATAATCTACTTGATGCACTTTTTTCTTATTTACTGCTGTTCTTAATATCTCTATTGCATAATTTTTGATTCTATATGGCATTGATACATCTATTGTAGATTGATGTTCTATTAAGAAAAATATATCTTCATTCTGCTTTTTATATACAATATCTGCTTCTTTACTTTTATATTCTGAAGTTATATAGCTACTATTATATAATTCTAATTCATTCTTCTTTAAAGGTTCTGGTAATTTTAAAAACTTATTAATAAATTTTCTCGCTTCTTCCTTATCGCTTAATAAGTCTTTAAATAATTTATCATGTTCATTATCAATATTGTAAGTATATATTTCTTCTGTTTCATTTAACATTCGTTGTTCTATTTTTAAATATTGTTCATATCTTATTGTTTTTACATATTGGGGTATTTTCATAATTTTTCTCTCTTTCTTTAATTATATATTTTATTTATTTTTTAGTCAATATTTATTTATTGGTTTATTTTTTTAAAAAACTTTCCTATTCCTGATTTTACTTTTTTAACATTGATTTCTGTTTAGATTTTAATTTTTTGAATTAACTTTTATTGATATAAAATGTAATTGAAATTGTATTTATATTAATATCATACTTTTATGTAAATATCAAGAAAAATCGTTCGTCAAATTTCATCATTTTCTCCCTTTTTATTTACAATTTTATTATTTTGCTATAAAATACTAATATACATTAATTTGGGAAAGGCATGAGTTTTATATGGAAAAGTTTATATCAAAAAGTGAACAAGATACAATTGATTTTGCAAAAGACTTTGCAAAGAATTTAAAAAAAGGTGATATTATAGTTTTAACTGGTGAACTTGGTTCTCGGAAAAACTAAATTTACTCAAGGTGTGCTTACCTATTTTGGTCTTGAAAAAGAAATTTCTAGTCCTACTTTTACTATTGTTAACGAATATCATAAAGATGATGTAAATATATATCATTTTGATGTTTATCGTTTAGAAGATACTGACGAATTCTATGCTATGGGTGGAGAAGAGTATTTTGAAAATGGTATTTGTATTATTGAATGGGGCGAGCAAATTGAAGAAATTTTGCCAAAAGGATATACTAAAATAACTTTTTCTAAATCTGAAGAAAATGAAAATTATAGAGAGCTAAAAATAGAGAAAATGTAAAATGCATTTTCTTTATTTTTGTAATAAAAACTACATATTTTTGTCACACATTTGTAAACTTTATTTTTCCTAAAAAGGTTTACAAATCTTGTCTATTAATATAGAATAATGTTGAATATTTATAAAAAAGAAGGTAATCAATTTTGAAAATTTTAAGCTTAGATACTTCTTCTAAAATATGTTCTGTTGCGGTTTTAGAAGATACGGATATTATAATTGAAAAACATATAGAAAATGAACTTACTCATTCACAAAAACTTATGCCTTTAGTTGACGAAATTTTAAAACAAACTAATCTTACTTTAAAAGATTTTGACTTTTATGCATGCTCTGTTGGACCTGGATCTTTTACTGGCGTACGTATTGGTGTATCTACTGTAAAAGCTTTTTTTGATGTTACAAATGTACCTATTGTAAGTGTAAGTTCTTTAGAAAGTTTAGCTTATAATACACTTTCATCTAATTTCACAAATGATGCCGATTTGGTTTGTTCTATTTTAGATGCCAAGAATGATAATGTTTATTTTGGGTTATTTAAAAAGTTGAATAATCATTTTGAATTGGTAGAAAATTTAGATGCTAAAAATATTGATGAAATGATAGCTTTATTAAAAAAATACCACTCTACTTCTATCTTATTTGTTGGAGATGGTGCTGAAAAACATCAATATAAATTATTAGAATATTTTTCAAAAGCTACTTTTGTTGAAGATGTGCACAATAAGCAAACAGCAAATAGTGTTGGTATAGCAGGATATTATCATTTTAAAAATGGAATTTATGGAGATTCAAATTCTATTACTCCACTTTATTTAAGAAAATCTCAAGCTGAACGAGCTTTAGAAGGAGAAAAATAGATGATAGATATTACAAAAATAGAGATTTCTACAATGATACTTAATGATTTGGAACAAATTAAAAAAAATTTACAAACCGATTTTGATGATTTTTGGAATTTTGAAATATTTAAAGAAGAACTTGCAAATAATAATTCTATGTATTTAGTTTTAAGATATGAAAATGAAATTGTTTCATTTGGTGGTATTAAAATTATACTAGATGAAGCAGATATAATGAACATAGTAACTAAAAAAAATAAAAGAAATCAAGGTTTTGCTAAATTCTTATTAAATGAATTAATTACTATAGCAGAAGAGCAAAATTGCAAAACAATCACTCTTGAAGTAGATGAAAATAATTTGCCAGCAATTAAACTTTACAAAGACTTTGAGTTTAAAGAAGTTGGCAAAAGAAAAAATTATTATAAAAATGGTAATACAGCTATTTTAATGACATATACTTTTTAATTTTTTTATAACAAATGATATTGTATACAAAATGTATATACTTGTAAAATTTTTTTACAATTTGAAAGGAGAAACAAATGAAAAAGAAAAATGAATTATCTTACCAAGATTTAAAAATAACATGTAACCCAAGCAATTTTAAATTTAGTGACACTTCTGAACTAACACCTATTGTTACAGGTATAGGTCAAGAACGTGGAATTAAAGCTTTAGAATTTGGTGTTAATGTAGATATAAAAGGTTATAACTTATATCTAGAAGGACCTAGTGGCGTAGGTAAAACTATGTATGCTAAAAATTATTTAGATAAAATATCTAAGAAACAAAAAACTCCTTCTGACTGGTGTTATATTTATAATTTTGATAATCCAAATGAGCCTATAGCTGTTTCTTTCCCTGCTGGACAAGGAAAAGAATTTAAAGAAACTATGGATACATTTATTAAAGAAATAAAAAGTGATATTAAAAGCACTTTTAATAATGATGACTTTGAAAAAGAGAAAAAATTAATTAAACAAGATTTTGAACAAAAAAGAACTTCTTTACTAGAAAAATTAAATGAAGATGCTGGTAAACACGGTTTCCAAGTAAAATCTGCTCAAAATGGTATTTATATGATGCCTGTTATAGATGGCAAAACTATTGAAGAAGAAGAATTTGATAAATTAGATGATGATATAAAAAAACAATTTGAAGAAAAATCTGGAATAGTTCAAGAACAAATTATGGAAGTAATTGCTAAAATTAAAGAAATAGAAAGAGCTTCTGATAAACATTTAGAAGAATGGCAAGCTAATATCGCTCTTCTTACTGTTAATTCACATATCAATTACATTAAAAATAAATATAAAAGAAACAAAAAAGTTAATAAATTTTTAACAGATATTAAGCAAGACATATTAAAAAATATTTCTATATTTACATCAGATGATTCTAAAAATCAAGGTCAACAACAAGCTGGTCCTAGACAAGAATCTCCAAAGCCTTGGCTTAACTATCGTGTAAATTTATTTGTAGATAATAGCAATTTAGAAGGTGCTCCAGTTATTATGGACTCTAACTATTCTTATCATAATATTTTCGGTAAGTTGGAATATGAAAATTATTATGGTGCACTAAAAACAGATTATACAATGTTAAAACCTGGTCTACTTCAAATTGCTAATGGTGGTTATATAATCTTTCAAGCCAAAGATTTACTTGCTAATGGTATCTGTTATGAAGCTTTAAAGAAAGCCCTACGTATAAAGCAACTTTCTATTGAAAACACTGCAGATCAACGTTCTTCAATGGTTATGATTTCTTTAAAACCTGAACCTATTCCACTAGATATAAAAGTAATTATGGTTGGAAATGACTCAATTTATCAATCTTTACTTGCTATGGATAGTGACTTTAGAAAATTATTTAAAGTTAAAGTAGAATTTGCAGAAGATGCTCCTTTAAATGAAGAAAATATGAACAAACTTGCACAATTTATCCATGGTTTTTGTGAGCAAGAAGAACTTCCTCATTTAGATAAAGAAGCCGTTGCAAAAGTTGTAGAATATGCTTCTAAAATTTCAGGAGATAAAGAAAAAATTTCTACTAGATTTACAGATATTTCTCAAGTTGTTGGTGAAGCTGCTACTTGGGCTCAAATGGATAAAAAGAAATTAGTAACTGCAGATTATATAGATATTGCTTTAAAAGAAAGAATTGAAAGAGTAAAAAAATACGATGCTAAATATATGGAAATGATAAAAGAAAACACTTTGCTTATAGAAACCACTGGAAGTAAAGTTGGTCAAATAAATGGTCTTACTGTTATGACAATTGGTGACTATACTTTTGGAAAACCTGTAAAAATCACTGCTAACACATATATGGGCAAAACTGGAATCGTAAACATTGAAAGAGAAGTTGAACTTTCTGGTTCTTCACATTCTAAAGGTATTTTGATTTTAAGTGGTTATTTAGGTGAAACGTTTGCTCAAGATTTTCCTTTATCTCTTACAGCTAGTATTTGTTTTGAACAATTATATAATGGTGTTGATGGTGACAGTGCTTCAAGTACAGAATTATATGCAATTTTGTCTAGCTTATCTGGAATCCCTATTAATCAATCTATGGCTGTTACAGGATCTGTTAATCAAAAAGGTGAAATTCAACCAATTGGTGGTGTAAATGATAAGATTGAAGGATTCTATCAAGTATGTAAAATGAGAGGCTTAGATGGAAATCATGGTGTTATGATTCCAGTACAAAATGTACAAAATTTAAGCTTATCTGATGAAATTATAGAAGCTGTTAAAAATAAAAAATTCCATATCTACGCTATTTCTACTATTGAAGAAGGAATTGAAATTTTAACAGGTGTACCTGCTGGTAAGAAAGATGCAAATGGTCACTTCCCTGCTGGCTCAATAAATTATTTAGCTTATGAGAAGTTAAAGAAATATGCTAAATTAAGTAAAGATATGTAATATAAGCTTTTTTAGATAAATATAACAAACCTAAGTAAACTTTAAGAAAATCTTAGGCTTGTTTTTTATATTCTAGGAAAGTTATCATAGTATGATACTTTCTGTAGAAGATAAATATGGCAGAAATTAGATTTTGTAGCAGTTTACACTGCGTACAAAATCTTGATTCTGTTTTTTTTATTGCTTTCATTATAACTTATTTATAAATTAGTATTTTTTATATTTCAATTCTATCTGTGAATTTCTTACTAACTAGTACTTTTAGTGGTTTATTTTTTTCAAGTTCTAGCTTTGGATCTTCTTGTTCTATTTTTATTGCTAAACTTTGTACCATTTTTAATGTAGGCATATCTTCAAAAAGATTTGCTATTTTAAGTTCTGGAAGTCCATGTTGCCTTGTTCCAAAAAACTCTCCACTTCCTCTTAACTCTAAATCTTTTTCTGCAATAACAAATCCATCATTTGTCTCTTGCATAGTTTTCATTCTTTGCCTTACTACATCAGACTTACTATCATATTTTAATATACAATAAGACTTATACTCTCCACGTCCTACTCTTCCTCTTAATTGGTGAAGCTGCGCTAATCCAAACCTTTCCGCATTTTCAACTACCATTATACTTGCATTAGGTACATTTACACCTACTTCTATAACAGTTGTTGAAATAAGTATATCTATGCTTCCTTCTTTAAATTCTTGCATAATAGCATCTTTTTCTTTTGGTCTCATTTTTCCATGAAGATATTCTACTCTATAATTTTTAAATATTTCATTTTTATATTTTTCTGTAAGCTCTAACACTGCTTTTGCATCTATTTCTTCTGTCTCCTCTACCAATGGGCAAACAACATACACTTGTCTACCTTCATCTATTTGTTTTTTTATAAAGTTATTAATTCTTTCTTCCATAGATTTTGTAACTGCATATGTATCTATTTTCTTTCTATTTGGTGGAAGTTCGTCAATTATAGATATGTCCAAGTCACCATATAAAATTAATGCTAATGTTCTTGGAATTGGAGTTGCTGTCATAACTAATACATCTGGATTTTCTCCCTTTTGACTTATAGTAGCTCTTTGTCTTACTCCAAAACGATGTTGCTCATCTGTTACAACTAAACCTAAATTTTTAAATACTACATTTTCTTCTAATAAAGCATGTGTTCCAATTAATACATCTATTTCTCCATTTTTTAGTTTTTCTAAAATTTCTTC
The DNA here is from genome assembly GCA_900553405.1 of uncultured Clostridium sp. Lineage (GTDB taxonomy): Bacteria > Bacillota > Clostridia > TANB77 > CAG-508 > UMGS1663. The sequence goes on from USDF01000002.1 coordinate 41,431, forward strand.
TTTTTTCTTTTTAGTAACACTTCCTATTAGTAGTTCGCATTTTATTCCATATTTTTCTAATATCTCATTAAATGATTCTAAATGTTGGCTTGCAAGTATTGCTGTTGGTGCCATTATTGCTACTTGATATCCACATTTTACTGCTTTATAAGCTGCACACATTGCAACAACAGTTTTTCCGTGATCCAACATCTCCTTGAAGAAGTCTATTCATAGCTTTTTGACTTTCCATGTCATTATCTATTTCTTCTAAAACCTTTAATTGTGCTTTTGTTAGTCTGAATGGTAAGTCATTTATTACTGTAGATATTTTTACATCTTTACTAAAACTAATACCCTTTTCTTCCTTTGTGTACCTATTTTTTAGGCTTATTAATGCTAGTTGCATAGAAAGTAATTCTTCAAAAACTAGACGTTTTCTTGCTTTTTCAAATTCTGTAAAATCTTTTGGAAAATGAATTTGATTAATTGCTGTGTTTACGTCTTCCAACTTGTATTCTTTCATTATATAATCTGGAAGAGTTTCTTCTAATAATTTTTCTTCATTTACTACTTTTAAGCCATTTTCTATAACTTGTCTTATTGTTGTTTGGTATAAGCCAAATGTTGCTGGGTAAAGAGGTATAATTTTCCCTGTATTTTTATTTGTCTCTTCACTATCATAAACAGGTGAATTCATTTCTATCTTTCCATATTTAACAGATACTTTTCCATAAAATTTATACTTTTGTCCTAGTGTAAATTTATTTTTTAGATAACTTTGATTAAACCATGTAAGAACGCAAGTTCCAGTTTCATCTCTTACTATTAGTTTGTAAATAACCATGTTTTTACGAATTCTTTGTTCACTTATTCTGCTTACTACCATTGCTTCTATCAATGCTTCTTCTCCATCTACTAAAGAAGCAATCATTTTAGGCTTGCTTCTATCTTCGTAATCTCTTGGATAATATGTAATTAAATCTTCTAAAGTATTTATTCCTAATTTATTTAAAAGTTTTGCTCTATTTGGACCTACTCCTTTTATAAATTGAATTTCTTTTTCTAATTCTTGCATTTTTATCTCCATTTTTTGTTTAATTGTATCATGAAGTTTGTAAATTTAAAAGAGAGAATTTAATTTTTATTTAAATTCTCTCTTTTGATAATCTTTTTCAAATATTACCATATAATATAAATATATAATACCAAAAGGGACAGATTAACCAAAAGTAAACGTCCCTAAAGGTAGGTCTGTCCCTTTTGGTAGGTATTGCATTTTTAGTTTATTGTGCTATAATGAATTTATAAACGCAAAAGAGTAAATAATAAAAGGAGTTTTTAAAATGTCTACTACGCTTGTAAAAGCTGATATAAATGAACATATTGAATTTTATTCTCTTGTTTCAGATATTATTTCAAATGAAACTGTTCAAGAGATGAAAAAATATAGACAACATTATAATACTAGTACATATGAACATTGCTTTAATGTTGCTTATATAAGTTATAAAATTTGTAAAAAATTAAAGCTAGATTATGTATCTGTGGCTCGTGCTGCTATGGTTCACGACTTGTTTTTATATGATTGGAGAGGTGGAAAAAAAGCTGAAAAATTTAAAGATTTACATGCCTTTTCTCATCCTAGAACTGCACTAGAAAATGCTTCAAAATTATTCGATTTAAATTATAAAGAGAAAGATATTATAGTTAAACATATGTGGCCTATTACTTTAGCTCTTCCTAAATATCCTGAATCTTTTATAGTTACTTTTGTAGATAAGTTTAGTGCTTTGCAAGAATCTTTTATGTTTTATAATAATTTTTTACAAACTAAAAAATTATATAAATATGCATATGTATTTCTTTGTTTACTTATTTTAGCTTAATATATAAACGCTATCAATACTGAAATTGATAGCGTTTTTTCTATATTTTTTAAGTTTTTTCTGTTAATTTTCTCTATGTGCTTTTTTTGCATTAACTTTTAAAATACATTTTTTATTTCTAATTTAAATTTATCTTTTATATGGTTTAATATAAATATTGCTTTTTCTAGCTCTGATACTGCTTGCTCATATTCTTCTACTTCTATATTTGCTTTTAAACCTGTAAGCTCTGTTTCTGCTTTTTCTAATTCATCGTGTTCTATAAAATATGCTAATGTATTAAATCTCTTTTTCCACTCACTCATAATATTTTCCATGTTTTCTTGCAATTCTTCTTTATTTGGATTTTCTTCTTCTAATTTCTCTTTTAATTCTTCTAAGTTTTTATCTATTTGTTCTACTGATTGTTTTGTATAATTTTGAGTTATAATATTTAAGCTTATTACAAGTATGATGATTATAATGCATATAATCCATTCTTTAGTCATTTTTTACATTCCTTTCCTAATTCTATATCTACTTATTTCTAATTTTTCTTTTTTCCTTCTTTTTCTTGACAGAAGAAATTTCCTTTTCCATCAATTGTCGCTATTAATGCTTCCTCTGGCTTTATTCCAAAAGGTTCAACTTGTTTTAATAGCCAATTGTAATCTTTGTCCAATTTTTCTAAATTTTCCTTCATTACTTTTCCATCTATTACTAAATCATAAGCTATTCCTTCATATTCTGGCATAATTCCAAAATCTTCTGGTATTGCGTTTCTTTTGTTAGGCTTTTGTAATATGCTTATTTGTCCACTTGTTTCTAATATTGCATATTCTATATCTCCTATATTTGTAACATTATAGCCTCTTAATCTTTCTTCTAATTCATTTATTGTAAATCTCTCTTTTTTCATTGTTTTTTCTTGTATTCTTCCTCTGTAAATTAGTATAGCAGGTTTTCCACAAATAATTTCTCTCATTTTTATGCTTTTTAAATTTATAACTGAAATTGTTAAGTGCATTACCAACAATCCTAATATTGGAACAACTCCACTTGAAATTGGTATTCCTGTTTCTGCCATTGGAATTGTTGCTAAATCTGCAATCATAATTGAAATTGCAAGTTCAAATGGTTGAAGTTGGCCTATTTCTCTTTTTCCCATAAAACGCATTACTATTAATACTAGTATGTATAAAATAATAGTTCTTATAAAAGTTAATAACATATTTTTCATTCCTTACATTTTTATTTTTTACTTATTTTTAACCGATTTTTAAGCTTTTATTCACTTTTTGTATATTTCAAAAAAAATTGTGAATAATAACATTATAAAACCATTTAAATTGCGATTTTAAAATTTTCAAAAATAAGGAGGTTTTTATTATGTCAGAAAATCAAACTCGTAGTCAATCTAAATATGGAACTAGCACAGTTTGGCAAATTGTTGGAAGACTTATAGTTTCAGCTATAGTCCTTGCAATAACAGCTTTCTTTACACCTGGATTTCATATTGCTAACTTTTGGACATTAGCTGTTGCTGCTATTGTTCTTGCTGTAATAGATTATTTAATCGTTAAATTCACAGGTCTTCATGCTAGTCCATTTGGAAAAGGTTTTGTAGGTTTTGTACTTTCTGCTATTGTTTTATATATAACTCAATATTTTGTAGCAGGATATACAATTTCTTGGATGGCTGCTATCGTAGGTGCTTTAATTTATGGTGTTGTCGACTATTTCTTACCTGGCGAACAACAAATGTAGCCATAGACAGCAAAAAAACGGATTAAGAACTTGCTTTTCTTATCCGTTTTCTTGTTGTTTAATTTTTATGCTATTAATTAATAAATTATAGAATTATACAGATTAATCCTCCGCTTCCCTCATTTACTATACGCTCTAATGTTTCTTGTAGTTTTTCTTGTGCATCTTCTGGCATTCTACAAAGTTTGTTTTGTAATCCTTCATTTACAAGTTCATGTAGACTCTTTCCAAATATATTAGATTCCCATATTTTTTGAGGGTCTGACTCAAACTCTGATAATAAATAATTAACTAATTCTTCAGATTGTTTTTCGCTTCCTACTATTGGTGATACTTCTGTTTCTATATCTGCTCTTATCATATGTATTGAAGGGGCTTTAGCTTTTAATTTTACTCCAAAACGAGAACCCTGTTTTACCATTTCTGGTTCATCTAATATCAATTCTTCCATAGAAGGAGTTACTATACCATAACCTTTTGTTTTTACTTCTTCTAGCGCATATGAAATTTTGTCGTATTCTTTTTTAGTATTTGCTAGATTTGTAATTGTTGCAAATAAATCTCCTTCATTGTCTATTTTTACTCCAGATATTTCAGTTAATACTTTATAGAATAATTCATCCATAAGTTGAATTGATATATTAACTTCTCCTGTTCCAAGTAATATTTCATCTACCATTGTCTTATTTATTATTTCTGTTCTTTGAATCTTTTGAACGCAAATATTTACTTGATTTAATACCCTTACTTCTTGGAAACTATCTTTTATTTCATTAAATAGTTCTTTTTTTAGCCAATGATCTTGATTTAATCCATCTATCCAGCGTGGTAAATTAAAATTGATTCTTTCTATTGGAAATTCATATAATATCTTATTAAATATATCATTAATATCTTCTAAATTTAATGTTGTACAATCTGTAGGAATAACTGGTACTGAATACCTATCCTCCAAAGTCTTAGCAAGTGACCTTGTATAATCTGAATTAGGATCTGCTGAATTTAAAACTATTACAAATGGTTTTTTTAATGCTTTTAACTCATTCACAACTCTTGCTTCTGCTTCTACATAATCTTCCCTTGGTATATCTGTAATAGTTCCATCTGTTGTAATTAAAATACCAATTGTAGAATGTTCTTCAATTACTTTTTTAGTTCCAATTTCAGCTGCTTGTTCAAAAGGAATCTCATTGTCGTCCCATGGTGTTTTCACCATACGTGGCATATCATCTTCTAAATACCCAATTGCATTATTTACTAGATATCCTACACAATCTACCATACGAGTTTTTAATTTTATATTTTCTCCTAATGTAATTTCGACAGCTTCGTTTGGAATAAATTTTGGCTCTGTAGTCATAATAGTTCTTCCAGATGCACTTTGTGGCAGTTCATCTAAAGCTCTTTCTCTTTTGTATTCATTATCTATGTTAGGAATTACAAGTAAATCCATAAAACGTTTAATAAAAGTAGACTTTCCTGTTCTAACAGGTCCCACAACTCCAACATAAATGTCTCCATCGGTACGTTTTGCTATATCTTGATATACTGATAAATTTTCTTCCATGAAAATAGATACCTCCTTAAAATGTTTGTACTAATAAACTTTAATTAATGTATATTAGACAAATTTAGGACTTATGACTAATTTATTAAAATAATTGAACAATTTTATTAAATATGTTAATATGATATAGTATTAATAGAAAAGAGGTAAGTTTATGAACAAATATGAAAAAGCAATTGAACTTTTAAATAAATATAATCAACCTAAACTAAAAAAGGAATTAGAAGAAAATAAAAATGAACAATTAATAGATCAAGTACTTTCAATAGACTTTGAACAAATTGAATTAGTAAAAGGTGAAATTGGAAAAGAAAAGAAATTTTCTAATGATGTAATTGAAAATATACATTATACAGATCCTTCTACAATTTCAGAAGATATGTTACAACATTACAAAGAAATCGGAGAAAATATAATTAGTAAAGGTCATTATGCAGTGGTTACTATGGCTGGTGGTCAACGGAACAAGACTTGGACATAATGGTCCAAAAGGCACTTTTTTAGTAAATATAAAACCTGAATCTAAATATATTTTTGAGATTTTAGCTAACACTTTAGAAACAGTAAATAAAAAGTATAATACAATAATTCCTTGGTACATAATGACAAGCAAAGAAAACAACAAAGATACAACTAACTTTTTTGAAGAACACTCTTACTTTAATTATCCAAAAGATAGTATTAAATTTTTCATTCAAGGTGAAATGCCTTTGTTGAACGAAGATGGTGAGTTTTTATTAGATGAAACTGGTAAAATTCAATTTGCATCTGATGGAAATGGTAGTATATATCGTTCTATGAAAAATAATAATATATTAGAAGATATGAAAAAAAGAAATATCCAATGGGTTTATATTTGCTCTGTTGATAATATTTTACTTAAAATGGTAGAACCTACTTTAGTTGGATTAACTATTAAAGAAGGAAATGAAATTGCATCAAAAACAATTGTAAAAAGAAATGCTAAAGAAAAAGTTGGTGTATTTTGTTTAAGAAATAATAAACCTTCTGTAATAGAATATAGTGAACTTCCTGAAGATATGGCTGAAAAAGTTGATGAGAATAATAATTTAGTATTTGGTGAATCACATATTATGTGTAATTTGTTTTCACTAAACGCTTTAGAAAAAATCGCAAACATTAAACTTCCATATCATATAGCACACAAAAAAATTACATGTTTTGAAAATGGATTTAAAATAGAACCTACTGAGCCTAATGCATATAAAATGGAATCTTTTATATTTGATGCATTTGCTTATTTTAACGATATTACTCTATTGAGAGGAAAAAGAGAAGAAGATTTTGCACCTATAAAAAATAAAGAAGGTGCTGATAGTCCTGAAACGGCTATTGAATTATATAATAACATTCAAAAAAGAATTTCTACATAGTTTTAATATGTAGAAATTCTTTTTTAATTTTTGTTTTATTTTAAGAATATTTACTTTCTAACTTTACAAAATTAATTTAAATATTCTATAATATGTTTCTATTTTATATAGAAGCTAATTCTAAATCCTATATCACTATTTGCAGTATTGTCATTATACGCATAACGAGCAGCGGCTAATTGCCCTATTGTTATTCTATAAGCTCCTCCTCTTACTACGTTTACGTCATTTCCTGCATTTTCCATTGTCCATTCATATGCATTTCCTGCTACATCATAAATATTTTTAGCTTTTGTCTCTTCACTACTTCCTGTTTTTATTAAATATACTTCTCCGCTTTTCTTTAAATATTTATTTCCTAGTGAATCTGTATAATTTAATTCAGATGTAGTATAATTTCCCCATTTTATACTATCATTTACATTGTTTTGTTCACTTACTATAAATCTTAACATTGAATCCCATTGTACACCATACATAACAGATGTTTTAACTGTTTTGTATTCGTTTTGTTCTCCAAATTTTATTGCTAATTCTTGTGCTCCTATTATCTCTCTTTTATTTATTGTAGACAATTTGAATGGTACATAATTATAAACATTTAAGTATTTTCTTACTCCTATAGAATCTGCATTTCTTGTTATATCTCTTGGTACTTGTGCTGTTAAATCTCCTGTTTCATAACGTCCTACATAAAATCCACCATATTTTTTAACTTTATAGTACATTGTATAGTACTCTTCTTCATCTTCTTTTGTAGGCTCTGTATATGTAGAATCAATTATTTCTTTAGGCGCATTTTTTTGCCAATCTGTAGTCTTAAATATATTCATATTTTCTATAGGTATCCATACAAATTGATTACCATTTTTGTCTTCTATAACTAATCCATATAGATAGGCATTTTGCTCTCCCCATTTAGCATTTATATCAATCGTTTTATCTTCTTCAATTCCTATTGCTTTAAATCCTTCTGGAATTACAGGATTATAAAAACATGGTATTCTACCATCTATAGTTGAATTTGTTGTTGCTATTACATTTCTTGCTACTTTAGGTAATTCTTGTTTTGCAATTCCTTCATCTAATTTTGTATAATCTTCTGTTTTTGTATTTTCGATTATATTTTGTTGTGGCTCTTGAATATCATTTACTCCGCTTTTTTTATTTTCAGATGCTCCTATAACAGCTATTGCTACAATTGTTCCAACAGCCAACACAGCTATTAACACAATTATAACTAACCAAATACGTGGTATTCCTTTATTATTCATATTCTATTCCTCTCTTTCTTTTGTTCTCCTAAATTATATATTATAAATGTACGTTTTTCAATTTAAAATAAAGATTTTTCCAAAATTGTTTTTCTTTTTATAAAAGTATAGTATAATATATTTGTAAATAATGGAGGTAACAAATGAAACTTATAAAAAGATTATTACTTCTTATCTTAGTTATCATTATTATAGTAGGAAGTGTTATATTTTTAAATGGCTATAAATTATATAAAACTACTTTAAACAATTTAAGCCTTTCAAATAAAATTAGTGAAATTAAAAATGAAGATTCTTATGTTTCTATAAATGATGTTCCTAAGAATTATATTAATGCTATTATTGCTGTAGAAGACCATCGTTTTAGAGAACATGGTGCTATAGATGTTATTGCTCTTTTAAGAGCTACTGTTTCAAACATTCAAGCTAAAGAATTTAATGAAGGTGGTAGTACTATTACTCAACAAGTTGCTAAAAATTTATATTTTATTAATGAAAATGATGTTGTTTCTAGAAAAATAGCAGAAGCATTAGTTGCTTTTGATTTGGAAAAAGACTATTCTAAAGATGATATTTTGGAATTTTATATGAATACTATTTATTTTGGCGAAGGCTACTATGGCATTAAAGAAGCTTCAAATGGATATTATAACAAAGAACCAAAAGATATGAATTTAGATGAATCTACTATGCTTGCTGGTGTTCCAAATGCTCCCTCTGTTTACGCTCCAACTATTAATCCAGATTTAGCAAAAAGTAGACAAGGTAAAGTCCTTCGCTCTATGGTTGAGTATGGGTATATTTCACAAGAAGAAGCTGATAAAGTTTTAAACAAATAATTAATTATACAAACGACCACAAACGAGTATTATCAAATTTGATAATACTCGTTTGTTTAGCTACATTTTATTTTTAGCTCTAATTCTCTTTACTTCTATCTTTAACAATTTCAGTTACATTCATATCTGTTATAAAATCAGACAATAAGTTCAATTAATTAACTTTATAATTTCTATATTTTTCACACAAATTTAAAGTTGAATAATTGTTAATTTTTTCAATTGGAATTATATATATGTCTATATTATCTGTCAATATAAACACTTCATCTATGTTTGTATTAATAATTGTTTTATATGTTTTTCCATTAGTTCCACCACAACTTTTTAAAGCTACTTGATAATTTCCATATTTAGTCTTACACGATGTTGCTTTTACTTGTACTCTGCGTATTTTATTATCTTTATCTACAATTAAATCATAATCTTGTGTGTCATTTAAAGGTATTGAAACTATATAGCCATTAGAAGTATAATATGCAATTGCTATTCCTAATCCAGTATTTCCTTTTTCTTTATTTGTACTAAATTTCATAAACCCTCCTTTTTTTCTATAGATTCATATTGTAAAATTAAGCTTGTTATATTATAGAACTTTTGTTTGTGTTGATGGTGAAAAATAAAAACAAGTCTCCTTGTTTTTATGGTGGGCAGGGATGGATTCGAACCATCGTACTCGTATGAGAACAGATTTCTTACTACTATAGTTTTCACTACCATTAAAATGTTTGTAGTCTGGACTTTCTCTTTATCTCTTTCGAGATACCAGGTATAAAGTCTCTACACTCGGAACTAAAATTCCTAGCTCGGGATTGTCATAAGTATTTCTACTCTTAGAGTTCCCCGAATTAGCCCGGTTTTCATCTTACCATTACTGATAAGAGCTGCAATTTAGGTTTTGATTAAACCAAAGACCACAGTCTGCCGCCTTTAGCCACTCGGCCACCTACCCAAATATTAAATTGTATATAAATGAAATGGTGCTCCCTCAAGGATTCGAACCTTGGACCCACCGGTTATGAGCCGGTTGCTCTGACCAACTGAGCTAAGGGAGCATGTGCTTAACACAAGTTTGATTATACAAAACTTTTAACTTGTTGTCAATAGATTATTTAAATTTTTTTAATTTTTTTATTATAAATTATTTTTTACTTTTATAATACTATAAAGTAGGTTAGAAACACTAAATTTCTAACCTACTTTTGACATTCAATATTTATTTAGATTTATATTATCTTTGTTCTCCTCTACCTTCTGGTAACGCTGGAACATCTAATACAACTCTAATTTTGAAAGCATATCTAATAGCTCTACCTATTTTGCTTTCCTTAATTCTTTGCCATAAAGATGGTTTAACTTCAAATCTAGTTTCTTCTATATATTGTTTATTTTCTTCTGTTGCAACTGGTGCTTCTGCTAATTCTTCAACTTCCATAACTTCTTCTTGTGGTGTTGGAATCAATTTTAATGCATCAGCAATTTCAATTCCAATGTAACTTAATGCTTTTGATCTATCTTCAATTCTTTCCATATCTATTTCTATATGTAAGTTTGATTCTAGATTTACAATTCTTGCATTTACTAATTTAACTGCATCTTGATAATTTTGAGATGTTTTTGTTCTTGCTTTTCCTATTATTTCTAATGTTTCTACTATATCTTCTGGTAAATTTTTAGAAGCCTCTTTAAGTTCTTGTTTCCATCCATCTTCTTTAGCTGTTACTACTTCTAAAATTTCTTTTAAATCTCCTGCTAATGCAATATTAGTTTCTCTTTGACGAATTAATTCTTCTATTTGTTTTGTGTTTTCTTCAAATTGATTTGTAGCATATTCTACTAAGCCATAAGCAGCTTTATATACACTTGCTGGAAAGTTCTTTTTCTTTGGATATTCCACCAAGTAAGTTTTTATTGATTCTATTAAATCTTTAAAGTATGTATCATCATCTAATTGGATGATTTGTTTTTTACTTTTTGGATTAATTAATTTTTGTACTTTATCAATATTTGATAACATTTTTTCTTCTGTGATTACCATTCTCACATTTACTATGCCAGATCTAGACATTGTAAACTCCTCCCTTTTCCTATGTATTGCTATATTATATGTTTTTCTACAAAAAACTACAATAGGAATTATAATATTTTATAATTTGACTTCATTTTTATTTTAATACAACATATTGTAATCTGTCAATAGCAAAATTGTTATTTCCGTAAATATTTTTTAAATTTTAGAAAATTTTTCCTACTTTTAAATTATAATTTTTTTCCTGTTTTAGTATTATTCTTTTTTTATATTTCGACATTATATTTTTATCTTTAATATTATAATTTTTCTATTTATCTTTGTTTATTTCCACATATCTTTTAATTTTCATTGTAGTTGTTTTTGCGAATTCATCTTTCTTTATTTCTAGTTTCTTTATTGCTTTATATGATGTTAATTTATGATTTACTTCTTTTATTTTTTCCCAAATAATATCATGAATTTGTTCATCTGTTAGTTCACCTTTATGTTCTTTTTGGATTTCTTCTAAGTTTGGTATTACTTTTGCAGTAATAATTAATTCTTTTTCTCCTTCAACTTCTTTTCCATATACCATACATTCTTTTATTTCTGGTATATCACCTAACATTAATTCTATTTCTTCTGGGTAAATATTTTTTCCGTTTTGAGTTACTATTACATTTTTTATTCTTCCTGTTATATATAGGAAACCATCTTTATCTAGATAACCAACATCACCTGAATGGAACCATCTATTTCCTTCTTCATCCATTTCTATAACTTCATCTGTTGCTTTTTGATCTTCATAATATCCAAGCATTAATGTTTCACTCTTTATTAATACTTCTCCTTCTCCTTTTTCATTTGGATTATCTATTTTTAATTCTGCACAAGTAACAGCTTTTCCAGCTGAGCCTACTCTTGTATCGTATTGTGGTGTAAGTGCTGCTATAGGAGCTGTTTCTGTTAGTCCATACCCTTGAAGGAATATTATTCCTAAATCTTGCATCCATTTTCCTACTTTTGGATCTATTGGAGCTGCTGCTGAAACAACAAATCTTAGTTTTCCACCTAAATTTTCGTATATTTCTTTAAATACTGTTTTCTTTATATCTACTCCAACATTTTTTAATGCATTTGTTATTTGCATCATTGAATTTACCATTGCTGTTTTTCCACTTTTATCTATTGTTTGGTTTATTTTTTTGTAAAGATTTTCTATTAATAGTGGAACTGCAAGTAATGCTGTTGGCTTTGTTTCTTTTAAGTTAGGTACTATGTATTTTAGTCCTTGACATACTGCAATAGAAGATCCTCTTGCAACAGGAAGTAAGAAACCTATTGTAGATTCATATGTATGGTGTAAAGGTAATATAGAAAAGAATCTATCTGTTTCATGTATTTTTACATATGGATTTACAGCATTAATATTTTGAGCTAGGTTTCTGTTACATAACATTACACCTTTTGAGTTAGATGTAGTTCCTGAAGTAAATATTAATACTTTAAATTCTTCTGGATCTATTTCTATTTTAATAAAAGAATTATCACCTTTTTCTATTATTTGCTTTCCTTGATTAATAACAGTATTTAACCCTACTTCTCTTCCTATTAACTTTTCATCTGAGTTCATTTGCATAAAATATTTTACTTGTGGAAGCTTATCTTCAACCTTTTTTATTACGTCTGCTTTTTTAGTAGAATATATAACTGCTGTTGCTCTAGAACGTTTTATAACATTTTCTATTTCATTTACTGGCAATTCTTTGTCTACTGGAACTGCTATTCCAACTCCACAAAGCATAGCCATATATGAAACATACCAATGATATGTGTTTTCACCAATAATAACTACTCTTTCATCTTTTAAATTATATTTTTTAGTTAGAGCTGTTCCTAAAGCTATTACATCATCTGCAAATTCCTTATATGTAATTTCTGTAAAATCTCCCTTTGATGTAAATTTTTCTAACATAAATATATTATCTGAATATTTTTCTCTTGCCATTTCAAATACTTCTTTTATTGTTTTATAATCTGTTGTCTCATATCCTCTTTGTTTTCTTTTTTGTGCTATTACTTGTTTTTTTTGCAATCTCTCATAGTCTACTTTTACTTCTTCAATGTTCTCTACATCTTTCATTTTTATTTTTTTAAATTTAAAGTTTGGTATTTTAAAATCATTTAATATTCTCATTTTACTTCTCCTTTTTTTGTAATTTTGTAATAAAAGTTTTTTCTATTTCTTTATACAATTCCATAACTTCAATTTCTTCATTGTTTCTTAGTTTGTATATTAAACTTGAACAAACAAATCCAAATATTCCTGAAGCCACTACATTTGGATCTAAATTTCCGATTTCTCCGTTTTTGATTCCTTCTTTTACTATTTCTTCTATCATCTCTATATATTCAAACACTATACTACGGCACATTTTTGAACGTTCGCTGGTTCCCCATATTTCACTTAATATAATAGTTATAAAATTTTCATATTTAACTAATACTTTTATTTGTATTAATATTATTGCCTTTATTTTATCTATAGAATTAGTCAGTTTGTCTGTTTTTATTTCTATACTATTTTTTAAAAGTTTTACGCCTTCTTCTACTAAGAATTTAAATATTTCTTCCTTACTAGAAAAATGATAATATAAAGTTCCTTTCGCAACTCCGACAGTTGCTGTTATTTCTTCTATGCTTGTAGCATCATAACCTTTTTCTGCAAATAACTTCATCGAGGTTTCAAATATTTTTCTTTTTGTTTTATTCATTTTTTCACCCTCATATAAAAATCTTTTATTATTATATAATCTTCTTTTTATTTTTGCAAGTAAATTTTGCTATTTGACTAGGTGTTCAATTATATTATTAAGTTTTCTACTAATAAAAAAATAGGAGGATAAAAAAGATGTTACTTTTAAAGTAACATCTTTTTTATCCTCCTAGTTTTTTATTAATTTTTTTCTTTATTCTTTTCTTTTTTTAACTTTTCCCGGATTCCCTTGGGAACATTATCACACAAAAATGCTCGCGAGCATTTTTCATATTTGTAGCAAACTTCATCAATTCCTGATTTTAAATTGCATTTCATATATTTATCCTCCTTTAGGATTATTAATATATGAATTATATCACTATTTACATAATTTTGCAAGTTATTTTCTTTTTCCATCTAGTGTATCTAAATTATCTAGTGCTTTTCCCGTTCCTAAAGCAACACATGACACTGCATCTTGTGCTATCATTACATTTATTCCTGTTTTTTCTTGTAGTAATTTATCTAGTCCGTCAACTAAGCATCCTCCGCCTGTCATATATATTCCTCTATCACTAATATCTGCTGCAAGTTCTGGTGGTGTTTTTTCTAATACTGAATGAACTGCATCTACTATCATCATTGCAGGTTCCATTAATGCTTCAAGCATTTCACTTGAATGTATAGTTATTGTTTTTGGAAGACCAGTTATTAAGTCTCTTCCTCTTACTTCCATCTCTGTATCTTGTATTTTAGGATACACACAACCTACATTTATTTTTAGATCTTCTGCTGTTCTTTCTCCTATCATAACATTATGTTTTTTCTTTATATATTTTACAATATACTCATCAAATTTATCTCCTGCTACTTTTAAAGAAGTGCTAACAACACTACCACCTAAAGAAATAACTGCTATATCTGTCGTTCCTCCACCAATGTCTACTACCATATTTCCACATGGTTTTGAAATATCTATTCCTGCCCCTATAGCTGCTGCTATTGGTTCTTCTATTAAATATACTTTTCTTGCTCCTGCTTGTGATGCTGCATCTATTACAGCCTTTTTTTCTACCTCTGTTACTCTTGAAGGAATACATATCATTATTCTTGGTGCAAATACAAATTTTCCACATATTTTGCTTATAAAATATTTTAACATTTTTTCAGTTTCTGTATAACTTGAAATAACTCCTTCTCTTAAAGGTCTTGTTGCTACTATATTTCCTGGTGTTCTTCCAAGCATTCTTCTCGCTTCTTTTCCTACTGCTAATACATTTCCTGTATTGTTATCTACTGCTACTACTGATGGTTCACGAAGTACTATTCCTTTTCCTTTTACATATGCTATTACTGTTGCTGTTCCTAAATCTATTCCTATATCTTGTCCAAATCCAAACATTTGCATCTTCCTTTCAGTATATATTGTTCACTTTTATTTCTTTTTTATTACAAATCTGTTAC
>USDF01000003.1 GCA_900553405.1 uncultured Clostridium sp.
AAATTAGATTTTGTAGCAGTTTACACTGCGTACAAAATCTTAATTCTGGTTTTTTATATATGGACGACTCTTTAAAGTAACTGTATGGTGTGTAACTATTTTTTGAGTTAATCATATCATATATTAATTACCAAATATTACTCATTTCTTTTATTGCATTATAGTGCTATAATAAATTTATAAACAATTAGGAGGATATCAAATGCGTTTTGAAAAGTTAAATGAAGATAAAATTAGAATTACTTTAAGTGTTGAAGATTTAGAGAAAAAAGACATAGATTTTCATTCTTTCATGTCTAACTCTATAGAATCTCAGGACTTATTTTTTGATATGTTAGAAGAGGCTGAAAAGGAAATAGGATTTTCTACAAAGGATTATTTAATTCGTATTGATGCTTTGGCTATGGCCGGTGGAGATTTTGTTTTAACAGTAACTAGAAGTCTTCCAAAAAAATTAGAAGGAAACATTTCAAAGAATCCTATTAGAAAGAAAATACATATTAAAAGAAAAAAAATTGATAATGAAATTACTCAAGTGATTTATTCTTTTGCTTCTTTTGAAGATTATTGTGACTTTATAGATTTCTTTAATAAAAATGGATTTAAGGCTATTGGCTTAGCTAAAAATGTAGCTTTATATGAATCTAAAAATACATATTATCTTTGTCTTTCTCAAATTAACCTTGCTTATCCTGATTTAAAGAAATTGTTTTCTTGTATTCCTGAATTTGCAAGTTTTGTAAGTCACTCTGACGTTTTTATTAGAAAATTTTCAGAGACAGGAAATTTGATTATAAAACATAATGCTATTCTTACTTCATTAAAGCATTTTTCAAAATAAATTATCAGCTACACTTTTCGTGTATTGGCTGATAACCCTAATTTTAAAATTTAGTAATTTCTAAATAACCAGAATCAAAATTTTGTACACAGTGTAAACTGCTACAAAATCTAATTTCTATATAAAATAAATAAAAAGCGAGTCTAAGATTTTCTGCTAATGCAATTTCTAAGAAAATCTAAGGCTCGCCTTATTTTATTTAATATAAATAATTTTGTGGGTTTTGTGCTACTCCATTTACTCTTATTTCTAAGTGTAAGTGGTTTCCATATGAATTTCCTGTATTTCCAACATATGCTATAACTTGACCTTGTGATACAGATTGACCTACGCTTACATTTAAGCTATTGCAATGTCCATATAAGGTTTGTATACCATTTCCGTGTGAAATCATAACATAATTTCCATATCCACCGCTGTAACCATATTGAGCTACTGTAACAGTTCCTGATGCTGCTGCTTTTATAGGTGTGCCTTTAGGTGCTCCTATATCTAAGCCTTTATGACTTCTTCCCCATCTAGCTCCAAATCTTGATGTAACTGTTCCTGAAACTGGTCTTATTAAAGATATACCCAAGTTTACTTTTTGACTTGATGTATTTACTCCTGTTGCTGCAACTGCATAAGATTTTACTACTACCTTCTTTACATATAAGTCTGCAACACATGTTTCTACATCTGTAAATTCTTCTAGTTCTGTTTCGTATTTTTCTACAATTGATAATTTGTCTTTATTATTACTATTTTTTTCTTTTAATTCATTTACTACTTCTTCTGCTTCTTCAAAAGTTGATACATAGGCTTTTTCTTCTTCATCCACACTAATTGCATAGTATTTATAGTATGGTTTTCCTTGTTCTATTACTTTGTTATATATTTCATCGTCATTGAATGCTACATTTCTTTTTAAGAAACAAAGTTTATATTCTGGTAACTCGTTTATTTCTACAAATGCAATGTTGTTACCATTACCTTTTTCTATGTATTCATTTATTCTTTGTTGTAGTTTGCTTTTGTTTTCACTATATCCAATGAACTCACCATTTAGAGTTACACTATATGTTGGTTTATAGATATATGTTATAGCTCCTACCATTAAAAAAGCTGCAAGTGTTATTAATATAGTAAATTTTGTCCATGTACGTAAGTGTACAATAGTTTTCTTTATTCTACTAATTTTAAAACAACTCCTATCTTTTTTCATAATTTAATATGTTATATTTTATATTATTTAGTACTTTTTAACAAATTTAATATAAGGTTATTTTTTACGTTTTTTATTATTTCCGTAGGATTATCTCTCTTTTTTTCTAATATTCTCACTTTTTCTCGCATATAAAGAATACAAAAAACCACAAAATATTATGCAATATTTTGTGGTTTTTACTTAAGTATTTTATTGTTGTAATTCATTTTTCACATTTTGAATTTCATTCATACTCGCAGGTGATGCTGGTTTATAATAACCTTTTATTTGTGCAACTTTGAATAGTTCATATTGAAAGCTTTCATCATTATTACGAATTTGTTGAATTGTTTGTCTTAACTGCATATTTTCTGTTTCTGTTATAACTCCTTGATATGTTGTAAGGCTTGATTTTACCCCATCTAATATATCATTTACCATTGTTTTTTCGTCCACTTTATTGTTCTCCTTTCTTAATTAGTGATAATCCCTAATTGTTACCTTTTTACAGTTTTGGACTGTCCCTAATTGCTACTTTTTCACAATTTGTGACACTCGCTAAATTATTTTAATCATTTAAAAATGACATTAATTTTTGTTTTGCATTTAAAGAGTCTTGTGCTGATTTTGTAAATATTTGCTTTATTTGTGGATCCACTGCTTGTGATGCATATGTGTTTAGTTTCTGATATGTCGTCTCATTTGCTCCTATTAGATGTCTTAAATTTTGTAATTCTACTTGTGATAAGTTTGCCATTTTTATCCTCCTTTTCTTTTCATAGATATTTTTATTATTTACTTGTTTTTTTATTTTTATTCAAAGTTTCTTACAATATAAAAATAGAAATTTCCTATAATATAAAAAAGTCCTCCTTTAAAGAGAACTTTTTTATTTTGAATGTCTTTTTATTTCAATTATACAAATTTTAATTTTGTAATAGTATTTTTTCTATGTCTTTCCACCCATCTACACGAATTGCACCTTTTTGTTTTAATTCTTCATTTGTTATATCTTTATTGTGATATGCATCAAATAATAATTTTATTTCTGCATTTCCTTCTAAATTTGAAAGTTTATCATCTATTTTTATTTCGCAATTTATTATTTCTTTGTTTGATGTAAATATGTAATTTTGTGGTGGTATAAATGGTAAGTTATCATATAAATATATAAATTTATTTTTTAAATTACTTGCTGAATATTCTTCATTATCTCTGAAAATATATGCTGTTACTACATATAATTCATATTCTTTAGACAATTTTTCCATAACTTCATAGGCATTTGGTAACATTTCACAATAATCATATACATTCTTTGTATTAAAAAATTCTGACCATTCTTTGTATCTTTCTTTTGGAATTAAATCTTGTATGTAATATGTTTTTATATCTTCTTTTTGATAACTTGTACCTAAAAATTGATTTACTAAACTTAAGAAACCTCCATCACATATTACATCATCCATGTCTATCATTATTTTTTTCATAGTTTACTCCTGTTTTCTATTCTATATATTTTTTATATTAACGCTATCTGACTTTTATCCTATTATTTCTAAACCGGCATATTTTGCCATTAAGCGTTTATGTCCTGCTTTGTCAAAGTTGATGTCTACTTTTGCATCTTCTCCTTCTTGTTCTATAGAATTTATTGTTCCTTCACCAAATTTCTTATGGTATACTCTCATTCCTGATTGATATTTTGAAATGTCTACATCTTGTTTTGGTTTGTTTAAAGAATTTAGGAAACTTTCTGCAGTTCTAAACGCAAAACCGGAATTGTTATCCACTTTTTGTGCTTTAGGTGTGGATATACTTCCTGCAACATTGTAAGTTGTTGCATCTGTTTCATTAAATTTATATGTTTTTACTTTTCCAGCATAATTTGTTCCATATGCCCAGCCATAATTTGAATCTTCAAAGTTTTCTTCTTTATTGCCATTTATCTCACTATATCCTTCTAGTAACTCTTCTGGAATTTCTTTAACAAATCGAGATATTGCATTGTAACTTGTTGAGCCAAATATTGTTCTGTGTTTAGCACATGTTAAGTATAAGTATTGTTTTGCTCTTGTAATTCCTACATAGAATAAACGTCTTTCTTCTTCTAATTCTTTTGGCTCTCCTATTGATTTGTAACCTGGGAATATTCCTTCTTCCATTCCAACTAAGAAGACTACTGGAAATTCTAAACCTTTTGCACTATGAAGTGTCATTAATGTAACACTTTCATCTGTCTCTTGTAAATTATCTACATCACTAGATAATGTTATACTTTCTAAGAATTCATTTAATGAATTTTCTGCGTATTCTTCTTCGAATTCCATTGCTACTGTTAGTAGCTCGTCCAAGTTTTGAATTCTACTTTCTGCTTCTACTGTATTCTCTAATTCTAAAGCTTTTGTGTATCCACTTTTGCTTAATATCATTTTTATTAACTCTGATACTTGTATTTCATCTTTCTTGCTTTTTAAGTCTTCTATTAGTTCTATGAACTCTCTTGAATTTACAAATACTCTATTTAATCCATACTCATCTGCATGTTTTATTACCTCATACATTGAGTTTCCTGTCTGGTAACTAATTTCTTCAACGTTGTCTAAACTTGTTTTTCCTATTCCACGTTTTGGCTCATTTATAATTCTTTTTAGAGATATGTTATCTGATTGATTTGCAATTAAACGTAAATATGCAATTGTATCTTTTATTTCTTTTCTTTCATAGAATTTTAGCCCACCTACTACTTTGTATGGTATATCTTCTCTTAATAAAATATCTTCTATTGCTCTCGATTGTGAGTTCATTCTATATAGAATTGAGAAGTCTGAATATTTAAAATATTCTTCTGTTTTTAAATGATTTATTTGTTCAACTATGTATCTTGCTTCGTCATATTCGTCGTCACCTTGATAGATTGCTGGTAACTTTCCTTCTTCATTTTCCGTCCATAGTTTTTTCTCATATTTTGTTTCATTATTTTTTATTACATAATTTGCTGCTTTTAAAATATTCCCTGTGCAACGATAATTTTGCTCTAATTTAATTATTTTTGTTCCTGGAAAGTCTTTTTCAAAGTTTAATATGTTAGAAATATCTGCCCCACGGAAACTATAGATTCCTTGGTCATTGTCTCCTACAACTGTAATGTTTCCATATCTTGAAGCTAAAATTGTTACTAATGTAAATTGAGCTTTGTTTGTATCTTGGTATTCGTCTACTAATACATATTTGAATTTCTCTGTATAATATTCTAGTGCATCTGGATTTTCTGTTAATATTTTTATTGTATAATTTATTATATCGTCAAAATCTATCGCATTATTTTCTTTTAAACGTTTTTGATATAGAGTATATATTTCTCCTATTTTTGCTTTTCTAAAGTCTGCTTGATACTTAACGCAGTATTGCATAGGTTCTAACATTTCATTTTTTGCATTGCTTATTTCTGATAAAACGCTTCTGTCCGTAAACATTTTATCGTCTATATTTAATGCTTTTAAACATTCTTTTACTAATGTTCTTTGATCTTGAGTATCAAATATTAGAAATGATGAATCGAAACCTATTCTATCTATATATTTCCTTAAAATACGCACGCAAATAGAGTGGAATGTTCCCATCCATATATCTTTTGCAACATTTCCAACTAGTCCTTCTATTCTTTCTTTCATTTCGTTTGCTGCTTTATTTGTAAATGTTATTGCTAGTATATTCCATGGTGCTATGTTTTTTTCGGCTATTAGGTACGCTATTTTGTGGGTTAATACTTTTGTTTTACCGCTTCCTGCCCCTGCTATTACCAAACATGGTCCTTCTGTTTCTAACACCGCTTCTTTTTGTTTATCGTTTAATCCTTCTATTAACTCTTGCATTTTTGTTTCTCCATTTCTTATTGACATATTTAACATTTTTGTTTATAATATATTTAGAAAATGAGAAACCACAAACGTGGTTGCCTAAGATATGTTTTAACAACACATTGCTCGGGAAAGCTAGATGTGTTGTTTTTTATTGGTTATTTGCTTTTGACACATCTTTGCTTAATCTCATTTTCTATGTTATTTAGTCTATACTATTTTTTATATATTGTCTAGCGAACATTCAAAATTTTATAAAAAATTTGTTTGTATTTTTTCAATTATTTTTATTAAACACTTTTCTATTTCTTCAGCACAATTTTGATATACATTCATGTCATATCCCCATGGATCTTTTATATCCATATCTTGTCCATTTTTATCTAATTCTGCATATTCCTTCATTGTAAATACTTTTTCTTTTAGTTCTGGGTACATATATAATACGCTTTGTTTATGAGATTCTGTAGCACATAAAATTATATCCATTTCTTTAATTTTAGATTTTCTTATATTTGTTGCTCTATGTCCTTCTATATTTACATCATAATATTTTGCCGCTTCCACAGCATTATAAGTTGCATAGTCACCATCTTCAGCATATATTCCACATGAACATATGTCCAAATCCAAATTATTATCTTTTGCTAGTTTTTTCATCATTCCTTCTGCCATTGCACTTCTACATATATTACCTGTACATATAAACATTATTTTCATATCTTGTCCCTCTTCTTAACCATTTTTATATTATTATAATTGTTATACTAACTTTTGTCTATAATATATATAAGATTATTAAATTTCATACCTTACAATGCCTTTTTATAAATTGTATGCTCCAAAAGGGACAGATTAACCAAAAGGAAACGTCCCTAAAGGTAATTAGAGTGACATTGCAAGCATGCCTAGTAGGAAGCCGGCTATATTTCCTATTGCTGTCATTCTTCCGTGATATAGACTATTTGATTCTGGTATTAGTTCTCCTGATACTATGTATAGCATTGCTCCTGCTGCAAAACTTAAACACATTGCAATTACTTCCTCAGAAATCCCTCCTACTAGAGCTCCAAAAAAGGCTCCAACTCCTGTTGTTATTCCAGATAATATTACATAGAAAATAACTTTTAGCTTGCTCATTCCTCCATTTTTCATAGGTACTGCCATACTTATTCCTTCTGGCACGTCATGTAAGCATATTGCAATTGCTAGTGAATAACCTAATGTTAGTGATGCTCCAAAGCCTGAACCTATTGCCAAACCTTCTGGAAAATTATGAAGTGCTAAACCTATACTTACTATTATTCCCGTTTTTAATAAATTACTTGTTGTATTTGTATTCATTTTACTTGTATTAAACTTTTTTTGTACTAATACGTCACATATTATCATTATTATTATTCCTGTAATAATTCCCATAAGTACACTGAAAATGTTTGCTATTTCCATTGCTTCTAGTATTAGATCAAAGCATATTATTGCTAACATTAAGCCTGATGCAAATGCTAAAATAAAACTTAAAAATTTGTTTGACTTTCTTTTGAAGCATACTCCTATTATTCCTCCAATTGTTGTTCCAAATGTTCCAAAAAATAAGCCTATTAATGTTGTTTTTAATATCTCATTCAAATTAAAACACTCCTTAAAATTAAACTTTTTATTAGTTTATTTTTAAGAAGTGTTATTTATTCGTTATTCTTTTATTGTAGCTTACTTATTTATGAATTGTTTTTTCAATTATTTATTGTGATTCATATATCATTTTAAGCTTTAGTCTACTGACTTTAATGCTTCTAGCATATCTACATTTTGCTAAAGAATTTGAATCTGAAGTTTTTAAAGTTTTTTAATGGTTCTTCTGAATACACACTAGATGAAATTTCTGCCTATTCAAAAAGAATTTTTAATATATTGTTCAATAAAAAAAATCCGCTATAGCGGATTTTTTTTATTTCTATTTTATCATTTTTAAATTTTTATATTTTATATATGCAATTGTAGTTGCTCCTGCTAGTACCACTATCATAATTGTTAATCCTATTCCTGTTCCTGTTTGTGGTATTTTTCCTGTTGCTATTGTTTTATCTTCTTCTCCATTTGTTGATGTTTTGTTTCCTGTGTTGTTATTTGTGCTACCATTTGCATTTCCTTGGTTATTATTGTTATTATTGTTATTTGAAGCTGCTACAACTGTTACCGTACAAGTTGCCTTTTTGTTTCCGTCTTTAGATACTACTGTAATAATTGTAGATCCTATTTTTTTAGGCGTTATTTTTCCATTATTATCTACTGTTGCTACACTTTCATCACTAGAACTCCATGTAACTATTTTGTTTGTTGCTTTTTCTGGATTAAATGTTGGTGTTAATTTTAGTGTTTCTCCTAACTCTACTTTTCTTGTTTCTGGCAAAGATATGCTTTCCAATGCTATGTCTGG
Organism: uncultured Clostridium sp.; assembly: GCA_900553405.1. Taxonomy (GTDB): domain Bacteria; phylum Bacillota; class Clostridia; order TANB77; family CAG-508; genus UMGS1663. Next base: position 8,325 of record USDF01000003.1, read on the forward strand.
CTCTAAGTTATCTACTAATATACAACCATATAAATCTCTAGTATCAGTTCCTCCTTGAAAGTATAACCACATATAATACAAACCACTATCTGGAACATTCACTGCTTTTTCTGTATATCCATAACCTATTTCATTAGATTCTCCATGTCCATTCCAATAACTCCAACTTTTCCAATTTGCTGTTGGTACTTTTGTTTTAAGTAATGATGATAATTCTAAATAATTACCATTCTTACTTTTTATTTCTTTATATTTATTTATTAATGTTTCATCTGTTATTTTTTCATATTGATAAAACGCTTTACTATTTTTTGCATTCCAGTGATTTACATTTATACATTCATTTTGGTCCATTTCAAATTGTTTTCCATTATTTATTACAGTATAATTGGTTACTTTTAGAAATGGTATAGATAAATCTACTTGAAAATGATCTAAAATAACACTATCTGTTGTTTTGTCTTTTATAGTTATATAACCTTTTTCAACAGCTGTTATTACATCTGCAAATTTTACATTATTTCCTGTAATTTCAATGTTTGCTGTTGATTCTGTATAGTCTGTTATTAAATACCAATCTCCGTCTTCAATTGGTGTTGCTGCTGTTTTTGTAAATCCAAATTGATACTCATGTTTTTTATCTAATGTTAGACCTGAAAAATAGAACTTTTGAGTTCCAGTAGTATTAGTATCTTTTTTTACACTTACTGCTGCATTTGCAATATTAGGTATTAATACTATTGCTAGTGCTATAATAAATAATATTGATATTCTTTTTACTTTTGTCATTTTGCACCTCCTTTATCTTCTGCGTTATATTTTTATTTATTGTTCATTAATTTTTTTACCAAATATAGACATTGCAAGTTTTCCTACTACTGGTAATTCTGGATTTTCTTCTTTGTTTGCTTTTACTATACCTATTATTACTAGTACAATATATAAGCCATATATTATTGTTGAAAAAAATGGAATATATATAGGAATTATTCTATATATTGCATAAATAAGCATATAACCTACACCTATAATTATTGCTTGAGCTGCATGTATTTTTGTATTTCTTTGGTTATCTTTCATACCATATAATACTATAAGCCCACCTATCCAAGTAAATACATATGCTAAAATTGCTTTACCTTTTTCACTCATCTTACCCTTTCTCCTTTCCAAAAAAATTGTATAATTAAATTCTCTTTTGTAGAATTCTGTAATCAATATATCATTTAAATATATAAATGTAAATAGTTTTTTCATATATTTATATATGTATTATGTCTCTTTGTGTATAATACATTTCAAAAATTTATTATTCTTCTTCACCTTTTAATTTTTCTGCTCTATCTGCTGCTATTAGGTTATCTATCATCTCATCTAAGTTTCCATTTAAGAAATCTTCAAATTGGTATACGTTCATTCCTATTCTGTGGTCTGTTATACGTCCTTGTGGATAGTTATATGTACGTATTTTTTCACTTCTATCTCCACTACCTACTTGACTTTTTCTTTCATTTGCTATTTGACTATCTCTTTTTTGTTTTTCTATTTCATATAGTCTAGAACGAAGTAATCTCATTGCATATTCTCTATTTTGTACTTGTGAACGTTCTGTTTGGCATTCTGCAACAACTCCTGTTGGAACGTGAATTAATCTTACTGCTGATGATGTTTTATTTACGTGTTGTCCTCCTGCTCCAGATGCTCTATATACTTCCATTTTTATATCTGCTGGGTTTACATCTATTTCTACATCTGCTACTTCAGGAAGTACTGCTACTGTTGCAGTTGAAGTATGAATTCTACCACTACTTTCTGTATCTGGTACACGTTGTACACGATGAACTCCACTTTCGAATTTTAGTCTACTATATGCTCCTTTTCCTGTAATCATAAAAGATATTTCTTTATATCCTCCAAGACCTGTTTCGTTTTCATTTACTACTTCTAGTTTCCAGTGTTTTTTCTCTGCATACATAGAATACATTCTAAATAATGTTCCTGCAAATAGTGCTGCTTCTTCTCCACCAGCACCTCCACGAATTTCACATATAACGTTTTTATCATCATCTGGGTCCTTTGGAATTAAAAGTATTTTTAATTCTTCTTCTATTTTTGGCATAGCTTCTTTATTTGCAAGCATTTCTTCTTCAGCTAAATCTTTCATTTCTGGATCATTCATCATTTCTTTTGCTTCTTCGTATGCTTGTTTTGCTTTTTTATATTCTCTGTATTTTTGTACTATTGGTTCTAATTCTGCGTGTTCTTTCATATATTCGCGCCATTCGTTTGTTCTTGAAATTACTTCTGGATCACTTATTTTTTGTGTTAATTCTTCATAACGTTTTTCTACAGTCTCTATTTTATCAAACATAAATATTCTCCTTTTTATTAATGTCAGGGGACACACCTTACCCTTTCGTTTTCCACTTAAGTAAAGGTATGTCCCCTACCCTTGTGAATGCATTTTCAAATGGCTTTAGTTCTTCCCCTTTTGTTTTTCCTAGGTATTATACTACATTTTTTTATTTTATTCAATAGGAAAAACCGCTGTTTAGCGGTTTTTCTTTTTACAATTTTAATATTTCAATTATATCTTTTTTATATACATTTACTATTGAATAAAAATACGAATTATAGATTTACTAAATTATATTTAATATTTTCTTTGTCTAAAATCTCTATTTCTCTGTTAGTACATGTAAATATAATTATTTGATTATTTTCATATTCTTTGCTTATATATGTAAGAATATTTTTTAGTCTTTCTTCATCATAATATGCAAATGCTTCGTCTAAAATTATTGGCATGCTTTCTTCTGAAAGCTCTTTTATTGCTCCAAATCTTAATGATAAATATAATTGCTCTATTGTTCCTATACTTAACTTTTCGGCTGAAATGTATTCTCCATTTTGTTTTTCTACTATTATACCCTCTTCATCATTTATTTTTACTTTTTTGTATTTACCATTAGATATTTTTTCTATGTTTTTAGATAAGTTTTCTGTAAATTTTGGAGTAACATTTTCTTTCATTTTTATATATGCTATTTCTAAAACTTCTTTTGCAAGTTCTATTGCAGTATTTTGTTTATTAAGCATTGTTTCTTTCTCGTTTAATTCTTGTAATTGTTCTTCCATGCTTGCTAATTTTTCAAGTTTTGGCATTATATTATTTTTGTCTAATTCTAGTGAATGTAGTTCTAATTTATTTTTATTTAGTTCTTCTTGTATGTTTTCTATTTTGTATGAAATATCACTATTAAATTCTGTATTTTCTAATTTATGTTCTTCTTTTAGTCTATTCAATTTTTCTTGTATATTAGTATTAATTTCTTGTTTCTGTTTTTCAATTTCTGCATTTTTTTCTTCTTTAGACTTATTTAGCATTTCTATTTGCGCTTGCATTTTGTCCATTTCGTTTTTAGCCAATTGTAATCTTTCTCTTATTTTTATTTGTTGCTCGCTTTCTTCTTTTTGGGATTCATTATCTTTCTTTTTATTTATTAAAAGTTCTATTAATGTTATAAGACTTATTGCTCCTATTACAAATGCAATTACTGATACTAAAGTATTTTTTATAAATATTATTCCTATAATAATTGATATTACAAATAAAATAACTGTTCCTATCTTTTTCACATTTAATGATTTCTTATTCTCTTTTGCTTCTTTTTCTGCTTTTTCATTTATAATATTTGTTATTTCTTTGTACTTTGTTTCTATTCCATCTTTTTCTTCTTTTATATTTTTTACTTTTTCTTCATATGATTTTATTAAATTTTGATTTATTTCTAATTTTTGTTCTTCGAGTTTTTTATCTTCATATATTTTATTTACTTGTTTTAGTAGTTCTAATTTTTTTTCGTTTTCTTGTATTTTTGTCTCTAAATTGTTTTTATTTTCTTCTATTATATACCTTTCTTCTTTGTATTCTTCTAGTTCTCCAATTTCGTCTTGAAGACTAAATTGCTCTTCCTTAACAATGTTCATTGGTCTTCCTGTTGTTCTTAATGTTCCTATTTCTTCTATTTGCCTTTTATTTAATTTTTCTAATGCCTTTTTGTATGAAACATTATCTTCTCCTGTACCTGCTAGATTTGCTAATTTTTGAACTAATACATTTTGTTCTTGCTTTTCTAATTTTACCTCTGTTTGGCAAGATACAAATGTAGATAAAAAAGTGTCTTCTTCTATTTTTGTTTGCTCTACAAAAAATTTACTTCCATTTGTTTTGTCTATTGTAAATTCCTTTGAGATATCTTCTCCTACTTCATTATATATTTTAGGATTTTTCTTATTAAAATCTCTAAATACTTCATATTTTCTTCCATCATCTAATGTATATGTTATTTTTCCAGAAAATTCTTCGCTATTCCATGGTTTATATCTATCATAATCTGAAAATTCTTTTCCTCTTTTGTTTTTTGATATTCCATAAAACATATCCACAATAAATTTAAGAAATGTGGATTTTCCACTTTCATTATTACCTTTTATTATATTTATATTTTCGCTTAAATCTATTTGTTTGTTTTCTAGATTTCCAAAAGCATTTATTTGAGTACTTTCTATTTTCAAAATATCACCTCTTATTTATGATAAAGAGTTCATTCCTATTTCTATAGCTTTTTCTATAGTTTCTTTATCTATATTTTCATCTTTTAATTTTTCTAACATTTCTTTAGCAAATATTCCTTTTAATGTACTATCATTTGCTATTTCTGCTAGATTATAACTCGTTCTTGTTTTATCTTTAATTTTTATAATATTTTCAATTTCTATTAACTTATATAGTTTATAAACATTTATTTCAAAATTTCTATTTCCTATTAATATAATTTTGTATAAATTATTCTGCTCTAATTCTAATTCATTTATTTTTTCTGCTAGTTCTTCTATTGTTTGTATTTCACTAACATCAACTTCTTGCTCTTTAAATTCTTTTTCATCTAATGTAATAAATTCTAGATTTAATTTTCCTTTTTCTAAATTTCCTACTACCATTCCGTGTTTTCCTAATTCGTCAAAACCCAGGGAAATAGTAGAACCAGGATATACTATATTTGTTTTTTCTTCCACATTCTTTTTATGAATATGTCCTATTGCAACATAATCAAAACCAATCTCTTGTAATTTTTTTGAAGATAAATTGTTATATTCTTTTTCTAATTTATCACTTCCGTCTAAATTACAATGTGTTAATAAAATATTTATTTTCTCTTTGTTTTCCAATTTGATATTTTCTATATTTGAGTTATTACAATAGAAATCTTCAAATCCATATCCATATATAATGAAATCTTCGTTTTCCACTTTTTCTACATTTGCTGTGAATATTTTTACATTTTCATTCCAATTATATTTTGCATAATATGAGTTCTTTAAGTATGGATCGTGATTACCTGGAGCAATATAAATTTTAGTATCTGGTATCTGTTTAAAGCAATCATTTATAAAACTTATTGTACTTTCTCTTATGTATTCGTTGTCGTATAAATCCCCTGCTATAAATAAGTAAGGAATTCTATTTTCTTTTATATATTCTATCATTTTTTTAAATGCTTTTCTTTGATCTAGTCTTCTTGTCTCTCCTAAATTTCTTCTATCACTAAGCATTTTAAATGGCGTATCAAAGTGCATATCTGCTATATGTACAAATTTCATATGATTATCCTCCATAATTTCTTTGCTCATTATATCTATTAATAGTAAAAAAGTCAATACATTTTTGAACGTTTGTTTTGTTGTTTCTAATGTTTAAATGCTTTTATTTTAATATTTTAAACTTGTTCAAGTAATAATCTGGTCTTTTAGCAGTCATCAAAAAATCCGCTATAGCGGATTTTTTTGATAATTATACGTCTTTCTTTAATTCTAAAATTTGTTTTTCTTGTAACCCTGTTGTTTTTATTATATCTTGTATTGGAATATTTAGTTCAAGCATCTTTTTAGCTACTTGTTCTATTCCTTCTTTTATTTCTTTATTATCTTCCATTATTTTTGATACCTCGCTTTCGTTAGTGTCATTTATAAACATTACCCATTGTGCTAGTTCATTTTTTGGCTCTTCTTTTAGGATATAAGACTATTAAATCATGTATTTATGTAAATTGCAAGAATTTTTCATCGTAAAATTTCGACAAAATATGATACTAATACAAAGTAAATATATTTCTTTACAAATTATGTTTAAAGAACAAAAAATCCGCTATAGCGTATTTTTTGTTCTTAATTTTATTCTTCCATTGGTCCAAATAATTCATCAAATTTTGCTTCCAATTCCTTTTGTATGTCTTCTGTAAATAGTTGTGGTTTTTTCTCTTCTTTTTCTTCATCACCTTGTGGTAATGTAGGACTATCAAAATCTTCGAAGTCAAACAAATCTGAAAGTGTTTCTTGTTTTTTAGGCTTTTCTCCTATTTCTATATTTTGTTGTTTCGCTGGAGTCTCATCTATTTCTATATTATTTAAAATATCTGATTTTTCTTCTTTTACACTTTCTTCTATTTTTGGAATTTCTTTTGGTATATTCTTTTCTTTTTCGTCATTATCTTCAAATAAATCATCTAACGATTCTACTTTTAAGTTTTCTGATGCTTTTTTATCTGTTTCTGGTACATATGGATTATATGGATTATATTTTCTCCATTCTCCCCTTACTCCTGCATCAAAATGATTATGATCTAATTTGTTTTCCATTAATTCTTTGTACATTTTTGGTTTTTCAAAGAAATAAAATTTCTTTGCTTTTACTGGTTTTATTCCTTTTTCAAAAATTATACATAAATCATTGTCCATTCTACGAAGTTCATCTGGTGTCATTAATGCTCTTCCTAGCATTTGCTCAGAATCACTGAATCCCTGTTTATGTGCGTGTTTATCACGATTTGTTGATTTGCTTTGTCTAAATATTGTTTTTTCTCCTAATGCTTTAGAGAAATATTCTACTGTTTTGTATGAGTTACTTCCTAAAAACACGTGTGTATCACAGTTACCAATTATTGTTTCATAACTTTTTTCGTATATTGCTTCTAACTGATCTAAGTTTTGTAAAATAACACTAAATTGAATTCCTCTACTTCTTGATGTTGATATTTTTTTGTCAAAGTCTGGTATTCTACCAATGTTTGCAAACTCATCTAGTATAAAGTATACTGGCATTTGAAGTCTACCACCATTTAGGTCTGCATAATTGTATAATTGTTGTATCATTTGAGAGAAGAATATTGTAAGTAAGAAGTCATATGCTGTGTGTGTATCTGATGATATAACATATACAGCTGTTTTCTTCTTTCCTATATCTTCAAAATTTATTGTATCTGTTGATGTTACTTCTGCTATGTCTTTTGAATCAAATTTTCCTAGTTTTGCTTGTAATGAACTTAAAATTGATCCATAAGTTTTTTCTGGAGCTATTTCTATTGATTTGTAATACATTCTTGCTGGATGATCATATGGTAATTGATTTATTAATTCTGTAAGTAAGTTACTTCCACCATTTGTATTCGCTGCTCTTACTAATTCTGAACAACTTGCTAGGTTTTGTTCTTCTTTAGGTCTTGTTGCTATTAAATAATAGATTAATGCTTTTAATAGCATTTCTGCCATGTCATCCCAATATGGGTCTGATTTACTTTCTGATGCTTGACCTTTTACTACTGTATTTGCAATAACGTCTACATCTAATTCGCTTGCTACGTGCATCAATGGGTTGTACCCATCACTGTTTACTGGATTTACTAAGTTCAATACTTTTATTTCATAGCCATGTTCTTTTAAGTATCCTGCTGTGTCATCATATAATTCACCTTTTGGATCTGTAAATACATATGAACCAAGCATTTGATATGCGTTTGGTTTTGAATATGATGCTGATTTACCAGATCCAGATCCGTCCAACTATAAGTGTATTTATATTTCCACGTTTATCTACTGGTAAGTAGTTATCTTCTGCTAGTATAATTCCTTTGTTTTTGCTTAATATTCTATATTGTTCACCATGCTCACTCCAATCACTAGAACCATGTTCCATATCGTGATATTCACCCTTTGGTTTTGATTTTACAAAACCTATGATAGAACATATTATAAATAAAATTGTATAATTCATTAAGCAACTTCCAAATGTACTTATGTATTCTGCTGAAAACATTCTTGTTATACTTGAAAAACTTGTAATTGCTGGTATTAATCTATTTACAAAAGTGTTAAATTCAAACACACCCGTTTTTGAAGCATCTGCAATTGCCTCCGCTATAGGCGAAACAAGTACTATGGCTAAAAATACCCATAGTACTCCTATAATAATTAAAATTTTTTTACTTTGTTTTAATGTTCTTTTAAATTTTTCCATGGCTTTCCACCTTTTCTTTGGTATGAATTTCTATCTTGCATCTTCTTTTGATAATGCTGATTTTGTTTTTCTTGCTTTTCTATTCTCTAATATTTTTTGTTTTTGTTCTCTACTAAAATTCATTTCGTCCATGCTACACGTTACTGCCTTTATTTCCATTGTTTGTTCTAAAAAGCTATCTTTTCTATTTGCTTCTGTTACTTTTATTCCTCTTTCATTTTCTTTTCCAAATGATATACATACTATATCATAATTTTTTGAATCTCCACTTGTTTGACTCATTATTAAACATCCTCCTCTTAGTCTTTCTTACCTCGTATTTCAAAAGCGAAATAAGATTTATATGGTTTTAATTTGCATTTACCTTTTACTTCATTTGTTTTTTCATCCATATATAATACTGGTTTTACTTCTTCTGTTGTTTCTGGGTCTATAATTGATATTGGTCTCTTTAAATTTGGTGTATATTCAAATTCTTTATATTCTTCTTTATCTGAATATAAAGTATCAAACTTAATTGGCATAGGCTTTTTAGAAATCTTTATTTTGTCATCTTCTAAAACACCTGTATTAACAACTACTTTTTCTTTTCCAAATGATAAGAATAGTAATTGTTCTTCATAATCTGGTTCATCTATGAAGAATGTTTTTCTTTTTAAATTTCCTTTTATTTCTTCAGTAGATACTAGTCTTTCTACTGTGTATTTAGGATATTCTTGTAAATACTCTTTTGCTGTTTTATTTATTCTGTATATTACTGTATTTACTCCCGCTGGATCTGTTATACTAAAGTGTTTACCTTGTATACTTTCCATGTTACACCCCTTTCTATGAACCAAATTTTCATAGTTTTTCTTTAGTTTGACAACTATACATAATTATACAACTAAATGTTTGAAATGTCAATATTTTCAGGGTTGCATTAGTTAAAAGCTTGTAAATATATCTTTTTTCTATATATTGTTAGAACTTTTATTCTACAAAATTATGATATTGTTGTTTTGTTTCTTGGTTCAAACTTTGATATGTTTTTTAGTTTTTCATAAATTTCTATCTCTTCTTTAGATGGATTTTTAGGTACTACTATTTTTACTTGTGCTATTAAATCTCCTCTTCCACCTTTTCCGTCTTTGTAACCTTTTGCTGGTATCTTTATTTTTTCTCCACTTACTACTCCTTGTGGTACATATATTTTGCTTTCTCCATCTATTGTTTCTATTTGTGCTTTTGTTCCTAGCACTGCTTCCCAAGGTGTAAGTAATAAATCTGTATATATATCATATCCATGTAATTTGTAAATATTACTATCTTCTATATTTACTTTTATGAATAAATCTCCATTTTTGCCACCATTTTGTCCTTGTTTTCCTTGTCCTATTAGACGTATTTTTTCGCCATTTCTTATTCCTGCTGGTATTTTCACATCAAATGTTGTCATTTTTCCGTCCACTGTACGTAAAGATATTTTTTTATTTGTTCCATAAAATGCTTGTTTAATTCCTACATCAATTTGTGTTTCTACATTATCTCCTTTAGTTGGAACCTTAGTTTTCGTTCTTTTTACTTTTTCTACTTTATTTATTCCAAATAATAAACTCCATAAATCTGTTCTTGTTTCTCTTTCTTCTCTGTCTTTCTGTTTATCGATTTTCTTTCCTACATGAGAATACCAAATTCTATCATATTTTCTTTTTGATGTATTATTAGACAATACTCTATACGCTTCATTTATGTCTTTAAATCTTTCCTCTGCTTCTTTTCCATCATTTACATCTGGATGATATTTTTTGGCTTGATTGTGAAAAGCTGTTTTTATTTCGTCTATATTTACTTTATTATTTTCTAATCCTAATATTTTATAATAATCTTTGAAAATCATTTAACATCCTCCCATTATCAATGGTGGATTTATTATATCAAGTTTAGTGTATTTTTTCAATAGTTTCTCTTGCAAAATTTAGTAATAAATTAAGAAATTTAATCAATTATAAAACTATCAAAAAGGGTACTATTTTAATGATCTTTTTTTCATCATTAAAATAGTACCCCTACTTATAGTTTTAGTGTTAAAGAGACGTCTTTTTCAGTGTTTATATTTAAATAATACACTTTTTAGTTTTATTTTTTTATTCCTGTTTTGCTTCCTGATAATGCTAATATGTTCTGGTCGTAAGAAAATACTAATTTTTCTCTTTCTCTTTTTCTTTTTAATGCTAATTCAACTAATTCATCTATTTCTTGTTCAAATGTCTTTCCTGTAGCTTCCCATAAATAGTATGATAATGCTCCTGGTATTGTATTTATTTCATTTACATATACATCATTAGTATCATTATCTACTAAGAAATCTATTCTTGAAACACCGTTACATCCTAGTACTTTAAATGTTTCTACTGCCAATTCTTGAATTTGTTTTTTCATTTCATCTGAAATTTCAGCAGGTAATTTTCTTTTAAGTGTTGCCATTCCCTTTGAACCTCCTGCAACCTCTTGTGATTTTGTTTTTCCTCCTGAAACATATTTATCTTGGTAACTTAATATCTCTCCTGCTCCTACTGGTTCCTCGCATTCAGATGGTGTTGCATTTGATGTATCTCCCATTACAGAACAATTAACTTCTTTTAAATTTACTATTGCATTTTCTATCATTATTCTGTCTGAAAATTGCATTGCATATTCTATTGCTTCTCTTAAAGAATCTGTATTTTTTGCCTTTTTTATTCCTACACTAGAACCTAAATTTCCTGCCTTTACTATAACTGGATATCTTAACTCTTCTTCTACTTTCCTAATATATTTCTCTTCTTCTTTAATATAATCTGTAGCATAAAATGCTATGTAATCAAGTGATGGTATTTTTGCTTCTTTAAGCACTCTTCTCATCATTATCTTATCCATTCCTACGCTTGCAGATAATATGTCACAACCAATATAAGGAACATTTAACATTTCTAAGTATCCAGAAACTGTTCCGTCCTCTCCATTTGTTCCATGCATTGTTGGAAATGCTATATCTATTGTATTTATTATATTTTTTCCAAAATTTTTCATTGGAAATCTTACTATATTTATTTTTTCTCCATCATTAACTATTGTTATTTGCGTTAATTTTTTTAATAAACTATCTAAATCTCTATATGATTTTAGATCCAAAAGCTCTTCTCCTGTATACATTAACCCTTTTTTACTTATATATATTGGTATAATTTCATATCTTTCTTTATTAATACTATTCATTGCTTGATTTGCAGTTATTATTGATATTTCATGTTCTACTGACCTTCCTCCAAAAATAACTCCTATTTTTATTTTCATATAAATCCCTCTTTTCTTTTATAAATAGTTATCTGGTAAATCATTTTCTAGTAATATTACACTATTTTCTACTGAAAATTCATTCCATTTTGATATTGCCTCTTGTAAATCCTTTGCCACAAAGACTTTTTCTTTTGGATAGTTTTCTGAAATTATTCCTTCATATATTGGTTTTGCTTGCTTTTCTCCAACTAAAATAATATAATCTGCACATTCTGCAGCTTTTTTTCCTAATTCTTTATTATACTTTTCAGAATACTCCCCTAAATCTACGATACCTGGTGTTACTAAAATTCTAGTTTTTCCTTTAAATAATTTTAAAGTTTCTAAAGCTTTTTTAGCTCCCTTTATATTAGAATTATATGCATCATCTATTATTGTTAAACCATTTGGTTTTTTTATTAATTCTAGTCTATGAGGAACTGGTTTTAAATATCTTATTCCTATTTTTATTTGTTCATCTGTTAATTGTAGTTCTTTAGCCACTGCTATTGCTGCTACGATATTTATAATATTGTGTTCACCTAATAATTTTGTTTTTATATCTCTTAGATTTCCATCTTTTGTATGTACACTAAACACTGAACCTGTTTCTGTAATTCTTACGTCATACGCATATACATCACATTCTTCAGAAATACCATACTTAATATTTTCTTTTTCTATTTTCGTTTCTTTTATATTTTCATCTTCATAATTAACAAAGGCTTTATCTGTAATTGCATCTACTAATTCCATTTTAGTTTTTCTAACATTTTCTAATGTTTTAAACGTTTCTAGGTGTTGTGGTCCTATTGCTGTTAGTATTCCATACTTTGGTTTGACCAAGTCACATATTTCTTTTATATCTCCTATGTTTTTTGCACCCATTTCACATACAAATATCTCATGCGTAGAATTTAACTTTTCATTTATTGTTCTTACTACTCCCATTGTTGTATTGTAGCTTTCTGGCGTCATTAGTACATTATATTTTTGTTCCAATATAGTTGATACAATATACTTTGTACTCGTTTTTCCATAACTTCCAGTAATTCCGATTACTTTCATGTTTGGCATTTCTTCAAGTTTTCTTTTGGCTTTATTATAGAAACTTTTATTTATATTATTCTCTATTGGCTCATTAATTTTATTTATTAATATAACAATATATATAGAAAATACAATTAAAGTAGTTTCTAGCATTAGTGATATTAATAATAATATTTTATTTAAGATTTCATTTTTTAATATTGGACTTACAAATATATTAGTTAATATTGCCAATATTAAAAAAATTGTACTAGCTGTTATATACATTCTTTTTACTCTTTTTGTAATTACAAGTGGTTTCTTTTCTTTATAAATATCTCTTGAAATATATAACAAGAAAACTATTATTATACCAGCTATAGTTGCAAGTGTTTGATTAATGCAAATTAAAATTAGTGGCACTATAAGCAATAATTCTCTTTTTTTTATAATTATATTTTTATTTTCTTTTATCCATCTCTTATATCTTTCATTTTTATAAGATTCTAATTGTAATATATGAAATCCATGTTTTATCTTATGTAAGTAATATACATATAGTGTAATTAAAAATATATTTATTAATATGTAATTCATTAATTCTCCCTCATATCATTTTTTAAAAATTCATCTAATACTATTAAGCAATTAGATAGTCTGTCTAAATAAGAAAAATGTCCTGCTCCTTCAAATACTACAAGTCCACTTCCTGGTATTAGGTTTTCCATAGTTTTTCCGTCTTCTATTGGCGTAGCAGTGTCTTTATCTCCCCATATAAGTAAAGTTGGAGCCTTAATATTTGGCATTAAATATTTTTGATCTTCATTTAATATAATAGACATTGTACCTTTTAATACTTCTGGTGAATTTTTATAGTCACTAGAACCAAACTTTCCAAGTACACGATTTCTAATATTATTTGTCATTTCTATATTTGGAAGAATGTTTAATATTTTCTTTAAAGATTTAAAAGTATACATTTTTATATAATATTTTTTGCTTCTTTTTGGAACAATTCCTGCACTATCAATTAATACTATTTTGTTTATCTCTCCCAAATTTCTTCCTGCATAATTTATAATTGTTCTTCCGCCATTTGAATGTCCTATTAATATAGGGTTTTTAATATTCAATTTCTCTAATAATTCTTTTAAGAAGTCGCCAAAGTCATTTGTGCTTAATGGTTTGTCTGGAAGTTCACTCTTTCCAAATCCAATTATGTCTATAGAATATACTTTAAAGTTCTTTTCTAAATGTCTTGCTAAAGGAGCCATTGTTTCTAATGATGCTAACCAACCATGAAGTAATACAATAGGTTTACCTTCACCGCTAACTTCATAGTTTATTTTTTTTCCTTTTACTTCTACTTCCAATAATTTCTTCTCCTCCATTTATTTTTTATGTTTAAGAAATCAAATATAATTATATTTTAATCTTTTATATTATATGACATTTGTTTTTGATTTGCAATATAAAAATGATGTAAAATGTGCGTCGTTAATAACGCTTATGTATTATAAAAAAGTAAATGTAAAAAATGAGAGCCTTCATTTATAATAAGACTCTCATTTAAACTATTCTACACTTCTATTTGCGATTTCTATTGCTTTTGATACTATATTTCCGCAAGTTTTAGAAGATACATTTTGCCATCCTCCGTCTTGTTTTACTTGTTCATATACACCTAATTCTCTTGCAATTTCCTCTTTTAAATTTTCAGACATAATATTTGAGCTTCTTCTTCCCATTGTATATTACCTCCAAATTCTCAAAGTCTAGATTTAGAAAATAAATTTATTTTCTAATTATATTATGTGCAATTTCATTTTCAAAATACTAATAATATTTTCCATGTACCCAATTACCTATTTTGGACTATTACATTGTTAAAGTTCCATTTGGTGTATTTTTTATTACTAATATATCTTCTTCTGCTCCTGTTTCTGCATTTATATATACTAAAAATTCTGTATCATCTACTTTTCCTTTGAATTCCCAACAAAATATTTCTGTTTTAAATTCTGTTGGAATTATTGCCATTCCTTCACTTTCTATTTGTAAACTTTTGTTTAAATTTTCTTTTGCTTTTTCTTTAGTTATTTTAACTGTTGGTATATTTCTTTCATAATGTGAATTCAAATATCCTGTAGTTTCTATTCCTAGTATTTCGCCATTATCTAATGCAACTTTTACTTTTATTAAGTCTGGATATACTATAACATCTCCGTTTGTGCTTTTTTGATTATATGCATAATTTATTGTAACTATTCCATTTTGTTTTAGATAATACGTTTCTTTCATGTTTGGAAATCCCTTACTATTTAAGAAATCTTTTCCTATTTCATCTGCTCTTTCTTGTGATATACTTTCTGCTTCTACATTTCTATTGTAGTTCATAAATATTATATGTCCACCTTTTTTGCTTACGGATACTGTTATTATCTCGTTTTTATCATTTTTTGCTTTTATACTAAAATCATATGAAGGTATATCTGTGTCTTCTGATACCCCATTTGAATTTATTTCTCCTATTTTATCATTTCCTACAAAATCAGTTGCTATTTTCTTTGCCTCTTCTTCGCTTATTTCTTCTCCTGTTAAGCCTTTTTTCTCTACTGATGTCATATGCTCTGAAAATGCGCCATCATATATTAACCCTGAATATTCATGGAAATTTTCTTCTAGATTGTCAAAGCTATCTTTTGAAATATTGCTTACTTGTGTTAAAAATACACTACTTCCTTTATTTGTTAGTTCTCCCCATTTTATTCTTCCATCATTTATATCTGCTGACAATTGATTAAGTGTATTTTCTAAGTCTACGCTGTATGTGTGTAATTCCTTTAAATTATTGAAATCATCATCTGTTAAATTTTGATTATTTATATTTTTTCTTGATAGTGAAAAGCTATAATCACTTACTTGATTTAAAAATTTTGATGTGTTTGCAAGTTCTTGTGAACCCATTGGAAGTCTTGCTAAGTAACTTTGTGCTAAATTTGCTTCTCTCCACACATGTGTTAAAGTTTCTGCTCCATGTTCTGGAGTACTAGATATTAATGATTTTGCTAAATATGTTTCTACATTTTCTACATAACTAACTAATTCAAAAAATGCCATATTGTAATTGTTTTCTGCTGTTTGTCTAAATTGTCTCTCTCTTTTGTAAGTATAAAGCCCTAAAACTGCTATAACAGTAACTAAAGTTACTACTAAGCTAAGCATATGTCTATCTTTTAAACGATCTTTCCAATCATATAATTTTGATTTTATTTTTCCCATTTTTCTCTTCTCCTTTATTAATTAATGTACCAAAAGGGACACTTTCACCTTTGGGGACGTTTCCTTTTGGAGTATTGTACAAAATAAAATATCCAAAAGGGACAGATTAACCAAAAGGAAACGTCCCCAAAGGTAATTTATTTGCAAAATCTGTGTTTTCCTATTGTTTTTATTAGTGGTCTTGACCATATCCATTTGTTTGTAGCAGTTGCTGGATTAAAATAATATATTGCTCCACCTGTTGGGTCCCAGCCATTTAGTGCATCTTGTGCTGCTTTTACTACTGTTGAACCTTCTGCTATTGGGTGATTTATTTGTCCGTCTGAAACTGCTGTAAATGCTCCACTTTGATATATTACTCCTGCTATTGTGTTAGGAAAATTAGGATCTTTTACTCTATTTAAAATTACCGCACCAACTGCAACTTGTCCCTCATATGGTTCTCCTCTTGCTTCTCCATTTATTGCTCTTGCTATTAATTGAACGTTTGATGTTGAACCTGCATTTGCTGCATATACTTCTGTTTGATTATTTTTAGGTAAATTAAAAATTGCTATTATTCCTATCAACAAAATCATTATAATTAATAATATTTTGCATATTTTTTTCACTTTATTTCTCCTTTTAACTTATAGTATTTCATTTATATTTTGTATATTTTTTTATGTTTTATTCTTTTTTTTATTTATTTTTGTTATTTTTTTGAAATTTTATCTTTTTTATGGTAAAATTTAAAAAACGTATTATTATTAGGGTAGAATTGACAGAATAAAAACTTTAATGACTACATGTACCTTTTATTTAAACAAGAAAGGACTGAAATTTTTATGAAGAAAATTTTGATTTTTTACGCATCTTATGGCGGAGGACATCTATCTGCTGCAAAATCTATTAAACAATATATTGATGAAAATTATACTGATGTTCAAACTGAAATAATTGATTGCGTTAAATATATTAATAAAGCTTTAGACAAAGTAACTACTGCTGCTTACAGAGAAATGGCAAAAAAAGCACCATGGGCTTGGGAAAAAGTTTATTATAAATCTCAAAATGGTCTTTTATCTAAGGTAAGTACTTCTTCTAACAAAATCATGGCTGTAAAAATAGCTAAATTATTCCGTGAATTTAACCCAGACATTGTAATTTCTACTCATCCATTCGGTTCACAAATGACTAGTTATTTAAAGCAAAAAGGCAAAACTAATTGTTTACTTGCAACTATTATGACTGATTTTGCGCCACATGAGCAATGGCTTATTGGAAATAAATTTGTAGATTTCTATTTTGTATCAAATTCTTCTATGAGGGATAAAATGGTCCAAGAGTCTATTGATGAAAATAAAATTTTTGTTACAGGAATCCCTATTTCTAATAGATTTTTACAAACTTATGATAAAAAAGAAATTTGTAATTTATTTGAATTAGATGCAAATAAAAAGATTGTTTTATTTTTTGCTGGTGGTGAATATGGACTTGGTAAAGATAAAACTGTAGCAATTTTAGATTGTTTATCTGATTTTAATGATATTCAAGTTATTGCTATTGCTGGTAAAAATGAAAAGATGAAAAAAGAATTCGAGGAAATAGTTGCTAAAAAGCATAAGGAATCTACTATTAAGGTTCTTCCTTTTACAGATAAAGTTCCTGAATTAATGTCTATTTCTGATTTAGTTATAACTAAACCTGGTGGATTAACTACAAGTGAAAGTTTAGCTTCTTCACTTCCATTTATTATAATTAATCCAATTCCTGGTCAAGAAGAAGAAAATGCTGCATTTTTAGAAGATTCTGGTTGTGCTGTTTGGTTAAAAAAGCATGATAACCCAAAGGAAGTTTTAGAAAAAGTTTTATTTAATGATAATATTTTATCTAAAATGAAAGAAAATTCTATTAAGCTTTCTAAAAGAAATTCAACTGAAGATATTTGCACTACTATACTTTCTAAAAATATATAAAATTTTTTAGTTATAATATTTAGTGTTAAAATTATCTTTTGAAGTAATACAAATTACTATTTAATAAAATAAATATGTTTAAAGGAGGAAAAACAATGACAAGTAAAGAAAGAGCTTACTTAAGAGGTCTTGCAAATACTATAGATCCTATTTTCCAAGTAGGAAAAGGTGGTATTTCCGATGTTTTAATAGAACAATTAAATAATGCAATTGAAGCAAGGGAATTAATTAAAATTACCGTTTTAGAAACTGCTCCTGGAAATGCTAAAGAGTTAGCAAATGTAATTGCTAATAGTACAAATTCTGAAGTAGTACAAACAGTTGGAAATAAAATCACTTTATTCAGGCAAAAGAAAAAAAATAGTAAAATAGAATTTCCTAGATAGGAATTTTAAATTTTAGGGACAGGCTTAAAAATTTAATTTTTGTTTTATTGCTTATATTATTTTTAATTTTAATAAGCACTTTTTTAAAAAGTAAATTTTTAAGTCTATTCCTAAAATTTACTTTTTTTGCTATTTTAGTTGACAAGTTTTAAAAAAAGTGCTATTATAATTACTGCAGTTAGCAAATGGTTCAGTAGCTCAGCTGGATAGAGCAACGGATTTCTAATCCGTGGGTCGGGGGTTCGAATCCCTCCTGGATCACCATAGTAAAAAAATCGCTAAAAGTTAGTATTTAAACTACTCTAGCGATTTTTTTATTTTAAACTATTTTAATTTTCTATTTACTATACTTTGAATAGCATTGTAATCATAATCTTCTGCAATTAATTTTTGTTTTCTTGATGGGTTGTTTCCCCACTTTCCAGCAATTACTTCGTTTGCCATTTCTTCGTTTGATTTTCTATTTGAAGAACCTTTCTTTCCCAGTAATATTTCATTTACTTTAGCTTGTACTTCATTATATAAAGAACCTAAAGCTTGTTTTCTTTCTGCTCCTACCCCATATTTCCCAGCAATTACTTCATTTGCTAATTCTATTATTGATTTTGTTGTTTGTGGTTTTTCTTCATCTTTATCATTTTTAACTGCATTTTCTATTTCTTCTAGTGGATAATTTCTTCTTGGACAACTAGTTGAAATAGTATCACTATGATTTTGTACTTTAGTAATATTATATTTTTCTTTTAGATATACTACTAATTCTTTCATAGCATTCTTTTGTTCTTCTGACATTGTTTCATTATTGAAATTACCTTCTGCACATATTCCTATACTATCACTATTTGCACCATATGCATGTGCCCCTATCATTTCTTCTGGACGACCTCTATAAATTGAGCCATCTTTTCTTACATAGAAATGATAACCTATTCCTGCCCATTTATTTGTATTTTTATGATAATTGTGTATTACTTCTACACTTTGTAATGCACTTACTCCAGTATGATGCAATATAATTCTATTTGTTGAATTTCTTTTCGATAAAGACGTAAATTCTAAATTTGTCTCTATTATATTCATTTATTTATCCTCACTTTCATTATTTTTTTCTTTTTTTCTTGTAAAGAAATAGGCAATTACAGCTCCATAAGAAGTGCTAAATAGCATTAAAAGTTCTTTATTTATTTCTATATTAATAAACATTAATACTACTAACGATATTGTCATTACTAACGTTACTATACTCTTTACATCTATCAATTTTATTAATCTTTCTTTCATACTTATTCCTCCTATTCTTATTTTAATAAATAGAAAGCCAAGTGTTGTTTCACTTGTTGTTATTCTTATATTGTCTTAAATTTTCTAGTTGTCCTATTTTATTATATGAAATATCAACACACTCTGCGTCGATAAATCTCGATATATACATTTATTTTGCTTTTTTTATTTTTGAATATTTTTCCTATAATATAAAAAAACACCTACCTTTCGATAAGTGTTTCTTTATTTCATACTTTTTATATTTAATTCTCCCAAAAAGCTTTGTATGCTCTGTGAGCTTCATATATATCAAATTTGCTTGTTACTTCATATGGAGCATGCATTGAAAGCACTGGTACACCTGCATCTATTACATCTACACCTTTATTAGCTAAAATGTAAGCAATGGTTCCTCCACCGCCAATATCTATTCTTCCTAATTCTGCAAATTCATATGCTACATCTTCCTTTTCAAATATATTTCTAATCATAGCTACAAATTCTGCGTTTGCGTCTGAAGCGCCAGATTTTCCTCTTGCACCAGTATATTTGTTAAGTCCTAATCCTCTTCCAAAATATCCCGCATTATTTTTTTCATAAGCTGATGCATATATTGGATCATATGCTGCATCTACGTCTGCAGATAACATTTTTGAATTGCAGAATACTTTATCTAATAAGTTTGGTCTATTTATTCCTAATTTATTTAGTATTTCTGAAATAAATGTATCAAATACATTAGATTCCATTCCTGTATTTCCCATGCTTCCTATTTCTTCTTTATCAGAAATAATGCATACCGCTGTTGTTTTTGGATTTTCTAAATTTAATAATGCTGTTAATGAAGTATATACACATACTTTATCATCTTGACCATATGCTGCAACCATACTACTATCAAATCCCATACTTCTTGCACGGAATGCAGGTACTATTTCTATTTCTGAACTTACAAAATCCATTTCTGTAATTCCATACTTTTGGTTTAAAATATTCATTATATTTAATTTTACAGAATCTGCACCTTTTTCTCCTTCAAATGGAATACTTCCTATTAAAAGATCTAGATCTTCTCCTTTAATTCCTTCTTTTAATTTTCTTTCCATTTGTTCAGATGCTAAATGTGGTAATAAATCTGTAATTGTGAAAATAGGGTCTGATTCATCTTCACCAATTTTTACTTCAATTTTTTCTCCATTTGGTTTTACTATAACTCCATGGATTGCAAGAGGTATAGTTGTCCATTGATATTTTTTTATTCCTCCATAATAATGTGTTTTTAAATATGCTAATCCTGTATCTTCATATAATGGATTTGGTTTTAAGTCTAATCTTGGAGAATCTGCATGGCTACCTATAATATTCATTCCATTTTCTATAGAATTTTGACCTATTATTGCTAGATACATACTTTTATCTCTATTTATATAATATACTTTATCTCCTGCTTTTAAGTTTTCAAATTCACATATATTTTTAAATCCATTTTTTTCAGCCAATTCTTTTGAACTTTTTACAATTTCTCTTTCAGTTTTTGAATTATTTAAAAAGTTCATATAATCTGTACAATATGAAAAAATTTCTTCTTTCTTTTTACTTTCTATTCCTTCCCAACCTGTATTCGTTTTGCGGAATAGTTTTTCCTTTAAACTCTCTTTTTCTGTCAACTCTTTTAGCATTTTCATCATCCTTTCTTTTGTTTTTTTTAATTATATCATTGCTATTTATTTTTTTCTACCTTTTTTTAATATCTCCTTTTTAATATTTCCAATTTTTATCAAATTATTATAAGTTTAAGAATACATGAAAATTTTTTAAATATAATGTAACAATATCTTTACAAATTAATCTTTTTAGTATTTAATATTATAAGGATTTTTGTATTTTTTTGTAAAAATTTGAAGTTTATTATAACAAAAGGAGGAAAAGTTAGTTTAAAAACTAATTTACTATATATTATGGGAAAAAGTAAGAAAAATTCAAACAAGCCTAAAAAACAAGTTAATACAGAGACTGTAAGTGATATTCTTTTAGAGGATAAAAACAATATTAGTGATGCTGCTACTGATGCTATGAAAAATGTGGATAGTGTTGCTTATGCCGATAATCTAGTAGAACCTTCTAAATTTTCTAAAAGCATTAGAAAACTTGATATAAAAGAAAAAGAAGAAAAAATTGAAAATGTAGATTTGAAAGATGATGATACAGAAGAATTAGATTCAGCAGATGAAATAGTAGATGATATTCCTAAAGAAAATGTTAACAGCCCAATTTCTAATGAAAATGCTTTAATTGAAAATAGTAATAATGATAAAGAATATAAAGTTGTAAATCAAAAAAAATCTTATAAAACAGCAATCATTCTTTCTATAGCTTTTATAATTATAGTTCTTTTATTTTTATTATTTTCAACTATTTTTGCTTTAATAACATCAAATAAATCAACTATTATTAATGGAGTTAGCATCAAAGATATTGATGTTTCTAACTTAACTAAGGAACAAGCTTTAGAAAAAATTTCAAATGAATTTAGTAAAAAATCTGCTCAAGCTATTACTTTAAAACATAATGATTTTGAACAAACTATTTTACCTGAACAATTTGAAGTTTCATTTTCTTTAAATGATGCTATTAATATGGCATATAGTAAAGGTCGTTCACGGAAATATCTTTGAAAATAATTACGAAATTTTAGTATCTTTGCTTTCAGGTGTTAAAATCAATCCAGGTTTTTCTTATAGTGAGGAAACTTTAAATTCTTTAATTAATGAAATGGAAACTAATTTCGAAGATAGGCTAATAGAGCCAAGTTATTACATAGAAGAAAATAATTTGATTTTGTCTAAAGGAAAGAATGGAGTAGTTATAAATAGAGAAAAATTACAATCTGAAATTATGTATTTGCTTAATAATTTAGATTGTAACAACACTATTATAGATATTCCAGTTGAAGAGAAAGTTGCAAGTACATTAGATATAAATAAAATTCATGAGGAAATAAGTAAAGAACCTCAAGATGCTTATTACACCACAAATCCTTATGTTGTTCATCCACATGTTGATGGTATAGATTTTGCTATAACTATGGAAGAAGCTACAGATATTTTCAATAATTGTGAAGATTCATGTAGTATTCCTTTAAAAGTGATTTCTCCAAATGTGACAACTAATGATATTGGACCAGAAGCATTTCCAGATTTATTAGGTTCATATTCTACTACATATAGTACTAGAAATGCTAACAGAAGTACAAACATAAGATTAGCATCTCAAAAAGTAAATGGTACTGTAATTATGCCTGGTGAAGTTTTTTCTTATAATACAACAGTTGGTAAAAGAACTGCTGCCGCAGGATTCAAAAGTGCTGCTGTATATGCTGGTGGAGAAGTTACTACAGGAATTGGAGGCGGAATTTGTCAGGTATCTTCTACTTTATATAATGCTGTTTTACTTTCTAATTTAGAAATTGTAGAAAGATCTAATCATGGATTTAATCCTGGATATGTCCCAGCTGGTAGAGATGCTACTGTTTCTTGGGGTGGTCCTGATTTTAAATTTAAAAATAATAGAACTTATCCTGTAAAAATTATATGTTCTGGAACAGGTGGAACAATTAACTTTAAGATTTTCGGATTACTTGAAGAAAATGAGTATGAAGTAGAAATTCAATCATATATAACAAAATACATTTCTTATAGAACTATAACAAAAAACGATTCTAGCTTAGCAAAAGGTCAAACTAAAGTGTTACAAAATGGTTCTAATGGTTGCAAATCTGTAGCTTATCGTATATTAAAACAGAATGGTGAAGTAGTTTCAAAGACACTTCTTTCACAAGACACTTATAATCCTCACAATAAAATTGTTGCTGTAGGAACAAAATAAATTGCATTAATTCAAAATAACAAAGCCATGTAAAAGTTGACATTTCAACACTTACATGGCTCTATTATTTGTATTTTTTTATGAGAACAAAATCTAATTGTAAACAAATTGACATAATATTGAAATAGTGATATAATTTGCTTGTAATAGTTTATTACGCAATTTAATAATAGCTTATAATAGAGCTTTTATGAATTATCCTTAAAACTTTATTAAGAGGAGGTATAATATGCCAGGAATTTTGTATCATCTTAGTTTTGCAGAGGAGGTATATCGGAAATTAGTACCAGTCATGCCTTTTGATAAGATTTCTTTTATGGCTGGCAATTTAATTCCTGATTTGGCTACCGACAAGAATCAATCTCAT
Source organism: uncultured Clostridium sp. (assembly GCA_900553405.1). Taxonomy (GTDB): domain Bacteria; phylum Bacillota; class Clostridia; order TANB77; family CAG-508; genus UMGS1663. The sequence goes on from USDF01000003.1 coordinate 32,145, forward strand.
TATCGCAAGGAAGCATCTGTCAAAGGTCTCTTTGTTCCTGAAATGAAACTGGTAAAAAGAGACCTGTTCATACCAGAGGACCCAATTAAGTTCGGAATGTTCTGTCACCTGTATTTGGATTATTATTTCATCGAGGAGTTTTTAATTCCTGAATTCATTTGGGATGTTAAGACGATGAGAGTAATAAATCCAAGAAACAACAAAGAATGGGATGTAAAGACCTTCTTTTCCCCTTCTGGTATATATGGTGCATACACAGAAATCAACCAGCTGATGGTGAGAGATGGTCATGTATCACTTCTCACAGTCGAAGAACTTCCTGCAATTCTGCCCAACACAGGATTGACTGTGTTTGACACAAGACGCGAAAAGACATGGAAGTCAGAGTTAGAGGAGTATTTGGCACAGAAAAAAGAGTATACTGGAGAAATTTTTGACTATAACAGATTGTGGAGTTGTATCGAAAGAATTGCGACCCAATTTATAGATGAAATTTCGAAATAAGTCACACAAAAATGGCAAAGAGCCACTAAACTGCAAAGTTTGGTGGCTCTTTCTTTTTATAAAAACTCCCCAAGATTAACATTCTAGGGGAGTTTGATTAGAGCTTTAAACTATCGTTTTTTAATTACTTGTCGGACTGCTGAGAAGGTCGTTCTCCCTTCTTCTTGTCCATGAGCCTATTAAGCATCAGTAGAAGTAACTGGTTCATCTGATTGCCGTCTTCGCTGTTCTGTCCGCACATTGTAGACATGATAGCCAACTTTTCAACATTTAAGTCGTCACCCACATTGATGTAATCTCTGAGAGTAATAACTTTGGAATAGCAACTGAAACCCAAAACATTCTTAATGGGAATGACGGTCTTCATTTTACCAGTCTTAGCACATAGAATCTGAATACTTTTTTTCTCAACTTGCATTACATAGTAGTATTCGCCAGCGTCCTTAATGAGATCTCCCTCATTAAGCTTGGTAGCAGGCAGAATAAAGATGGGAAAATTGCCAAGTTGCATGTCGCCGACATCTGTAATTTCTTTCTTTTTCTTGTCATAGATCCGCCAGTTGTCACCGTTCTTAACAGCAATACCCATTAATGTACTTGCAATGTTTTCATCCTTGTTTGGACCAATCTCTATGTTCAGGTTAAAAATCTTGTTTTTCGTAGTAGCATTCTCCTTGATTTCTTGTTTTTCATGTTCTTTGACTTTTACTACATCCTCACTCTCCTTGCGTGCCAAGATATCACTTTTGACCAGTTCTTCGTAATCGGATTGTTCAAATTCAAATCCAAATGTGATATTCATGTCTCGACTATTATTTTTCTCAGCCAATTTGCATATCATACATTCTTTTTTGAAGAAGCAATCATCACACTCATCTTTACATATCTCTTCGTCTGCATTAATTGGAATAACAAATGTTACACGAGGTTCTGTAGAACTTGAAACAAAATCCTCAATTTGGATACTATCCTTTATTTCTAAATTTGCAGCAGGACATGAGAATCTAGTTTCATAATGGCAATAACCATTTCTAAAAAAGATTCGCACTGGTATAATGTCACAACTTTCACATTTAAATTTCGCTTTATTGTCTCTACTATCATAATATCCTAATTTGTTTAAAAGTTCATACTCGTGCCATTCGCCACAATAAGGACAAAGATATCGTTTTGGTCTTAAGTCCAAAAGTTTTTGATACAAGACATCATTTACCTCCTATCTACAGTAATTTAGTTAATAGTTCTCTAACTCCTTTCTTAATAGTGTATTTATGCATATATTTTTTAGGCTACCAAAGTCAATTTGCCTTTGATATAAGCACATAAAATACCATATCTATTATATTTCATATTTACATAAAAGTCAACATATTCCTATTTTCTTCCTATCTTATACTGTGGATTTGTTAAACATGTGTCACATTTAATCATTTATAAAGTTACTCAAGATATTGTCTTGCTTAAATTTTGAAATAGCAAATACAACAAAATATATCTGTAAAAGTTAGATGTTATTAATGATGTTTTAGATTATTTAGATAGTTAGCAAAGGTTACAAATTAGATGTAAAATTAAAATATTACAAAAAAAACTCTCAAAATAGTTTGAGAGTAATGGTGTACCCGGAGGGATTCGAACCCCCGATCTCAAAGTTCGTAGCCTTGCATTCTATCCAACTAAACTACGGGTACAGTTAAAGTTCATTTAAAATAATAGCACATTCTATAAAAAAAGTCAATTGTAGCAACTATATTTTTTACTACAAACTGCCTTTCTTTTTTACTATATTGATTTTATATTTTTATACTCTATAACTATTCCTTTTATAATTGTCTATAACATTTAATTGCAATTTTAACAAATTACGTTACAACTTTTTATTCTATTGCTTGTTTTATATGATTTATATTCACTTTTCCATTTTTCATATACACTTCTATTACATCTATTCTAATAAAACATTTTTCGTATTTTTTAATATATATGTAATATTTTATTGCACTCAATAGATGTTTTTGCTTATTCTCATTTACCGCTTCTGAAGCAAATCCATATTTCTTATTTGTTCTAGTTTTTACTTCTATAAAAACTATTTCATTTTTATCTTTTGCAATAATATCTATTTCTCCTTGATTACAATTAAAATTTCTATCTAATATTTCATAACCTTGTCTTTCTAGATATTTACTTGCTATTTCTTCTCCACTTCTTCCTGTTTCTTGTTTATAATACATCTATCATCTGCCTTTCTCTATTATTATTTTAGCTCTATGCTTTTTCCTCTTCTTATCTACTTGTTTGGATTTTACTGCACTTATATTTCTGCCATTACAAAACTTTTTAGTCTAATCCTTTATTTGTACAACATTTCCTGGTAGCATTTCTATTAATCCTTCTAATTCCATTAGAGTTAATTTTTGATTGATTTGTACTATAGTCTGATTTAAACTCCTTGCTAATTCATTTATCCCTATTTTTCCTTCTTCTAATTTTTCGTAAATTTCTTTATATTCATCTGGTATTTTTAACTCTGTTTTTTCATTTTCTTCTGTTTCTTTTTCCACATTTTCTCCTATTTGTGTTAATATCTCATTTGAATTTGTAACTAATATTGCTCCTTCTTTTATTAAATTATTTGTTCCTACTCCTGTTGTTACTCCTATTTGGTTTGGCAAACAAAAAACTTTTTTATTTTGCTCAAATGCGTATTTAGCTGTAACTCCACTTCCACTTCTATGTCTTGCTTCTACAATTAAAACTCCCTCTGAAAGCGCAGATATAATTCTATTTCTAAAAGGAACTTCTTTTAAATTTATATCTGTATCTGGAGAATATTGACTAACTATACATCCTCCATCGTCTATTATTTCATTAAATAATCCTTCATTTTCTTTTGGGTAAACATGATTAAATCCGCATCCTAAAACAGCTATTGTTTTTCCTTTTTCTTGTTTAGAATTTTTGTGTGCAACAGTATCTATTCCTTTTGCTAATCCACTTATTATTGTTATTCCTTTTTTGGATATTTCTTTTGCAAATTTTGCAGCATAATATTCCCCATATGCTGTGCTTATTCTTGAACCTACTATTGCAATAGATTTGTTATTTAATAATTCTATATTTCCTACTGCATATATTTTATTAGGTCTGTCTTTTATTTGTAATAATTTTTCTGGATAATGTTCATCTGTTTCATTTATTTCATATATTTTATTTATCATTTATTACCTCCTTTTAATAATTTCTCCAATATTTTTTATCTAAATTTCTATATTGAATTGCTTCTGTAATATGAGCTATTTCTATATTTTCTTTTTCATCTAAATCTGCTATTGTCCTAGCAACTTTTAAAATTCTATCATGTGCTCTTGCACTTAATCCTAATGTATCAAAAGCTTTCTTTAAAATTTGTTTTTCTTTTTCTCCTAACTTGCAATACTTTTCTATTAAAGTTGGTGTTAATTGAGAATTAGAATGTATTTCTAATTTTTTATATCTATTCTGTTGAATTTTTCTCACTTTATCTACTCTTTCTTTTATTTTTGCAGATGTTTCTATTTTTTCATTTCCCTGTAATTTTTCATATTTTACAGGTGTTACCTCTACTTGTATGTCTATTCTATCTAAAAGCGGTCCACTTATTTTTCCCATATATTTTTGTATTGCTTGTGGTGTACATGTACATTCTTTTTCTTTTGATCCATAGAACCCACAAGGACATGGATTCATTGAAGCAACAAGCATAAAATTGCATGGGTAACTAAGGGTAGCATTTATTCTACTTATTGTAACTACTCTATCTTCTAAAGGTCCTCTAAGTACTTCTAATGTACTTTTATTAAATTCTGGTAATTCATCTAGAAATAATACTCCATTATGTGCTAAACTTATTTCACCCGGTTTTGGTATTTTCCCGCCACCTACAAGTGATACTGGTGAAATTGTATGATGAGGTGCTCTATATGGTCTCACTGTTATGAGTGGTGTATTTTTTGAAAGCACACCAGCTACACTATGTATTTTAGTTGTTTCCAATGCTTCTTCAAAACTCAAACTAGGTAAAATTGATGGAATCCTTCTTGCCATCATTGTTTTTCCGAGAACCTGGCGTTCCTATTAAAAGACAATTATGCCCACCTGCCGCAGCAACTTCTAATGCTCTTTTTATATTTTCTTGTCCTTTTACTTCTGAAAAATCCAATAATGTTTCAAATTGTTCCTCAAATATTTTATTTATTTCTATTTTTTGTATAGGGATTTCTTTTTTAGAATTTAAATAATCTATAACTTGATTTAAATTTTTTGCGCCTAATATTTCTATTCCTTCTACAACTGCCGCTTCTTTTGCATTCTGCAAGGGAATTATAATTTTTGTTATGCCAAGCCTTTTAGCTTCTATACACATTGGAAGAATTCCATTTACGGAGTTTAATTTTCCGTCTAGCGATAATTCACCTATAAATACTACTTTTTCTATTTTTTCTTTATCAACTTCACCTAAACTTGCAAGTATTCCTACAGCTATTGGCAAATCAAAAAATGAACCTTCTTTTTTAGTATCTGCAGGTGCTAAATTTACTAATATTTTTCTACTTTGGAGCTCATAACCTGAATTTCTAATTGCTGTTTTCACTCTTTCCTTCGCTTCTTTTATACTTGTATCTGGAAGTCCTACTATTTCAAATCCAGGCATACCTGAAGAAATGTCTACTTGCACAGAAACTAAATATCCATCTAGCCCTGTTAATGACATACTTTTTACTATTGATAACATATTTCCTTCTTTCTTTTTGGATTTAATTTTAGAATTAATTTCTATTCGAATAAAAAATTATTTTAAATAAATTTTCTTATTTATATCATAATTTATTTTGTTTGTAAACATAAAATTGATAATTCTTAAAAGAAATTATCGACTCTATTTTATATTTTTCGACTTTTTATTTAATTATATCTATAAAATTTCATTTTGTACTATTATTGTCTTTTAATTAAGTTACGAAAATCTATAAATAAAGTCAAATAAATTGTAAAAATAATTTTGCTTGCAATTAAGTCAACCTGTTTTTTGCTCCTTCCCAAAAAAAACTGTTAAAAATTACCTTTAGAGACAGATTCACCTTTTAGAAATGTCCCTAAAGGTAACTAAATATAATTTTATTTTTTTAATCTTAACGCATTTAGTGTTACTGTTAAACTACTTACCACCATTGCCAAGCTTGCCCACATTGGATTTATTGAAATACCTATTGGTTTTAGTATTCCTATTGCTATTGGTATCATTAAAATATTATAGAAAAATGCCCAAAATAAATTTTGTTTTATATTTCTTATCGTTCTTTTACTTATTTCTATTAATTTTAATATTGAGTTTAAGTCATTTTTTGTTAATATTACATCTGCTGAATCCATTGCTATGTCTGTTCCACTTTTTACACTTACTCCTATATTTGCTTTTGTAATGGCTAAACTATCATTTATCCCGTCTCCACACATCATTACCATTTTTTTCTCTTGTTGTAAATTTTCTATTATTTCAGCTTTTTGAACTGGTAATACATTTGATATTACTTTTGTAATTCCTAGCTCGCTTGCTATTTTTTCTGCCGTTTGGTTATTATCTCCTGTAAGCATAATTGTTTGTATATTTTTATTATTCATTTTTTCTATTACTTCTTTTGCATTTTCTCTTACTATGTCATTTACCCCAATTAAAGCAATAATTTTCTTATTTCTTATTACATAAATTATACTATTTCCATCTGATGTTAATTTATTTTCATCTTCTATATGTTCATTTTGAATATTATATTTTTCTACAATTTTTCTGTTTCCTAGTATTATTTCATTATTTTCTATTGTTCCTATAATCCCATATCCTGCAATATTTTCAAATGTTTTTACTTCTATTTTTTCTTGTTTTTTTAATTCCATATAATCAGTAAAAGCTTTTCCTATAGGGTGTGTTGATTTCTCCTCTATACTACCAACTATTTGTATTAATTTGTCGTTATCTAATTCACTATAATTATATAATTCAGAAATTTTTAGTTTTCCATAAGTTAAAGTTCCTGTTTTATCGAATACTATAGTGTTTGTTTTTGAAGCATTTTCTAACACTTCACTTTTCTTTACTAATATTCCATTATTTACGCATACTCCCTCGCTTACTACTATTGCAATTGGCGTTGCTAAACCTAAACTGCATGGACATGCAACTACTAATACAGTAACAAATGTGCTTATTGCTACTGATATATCATAACCTAATATTAAATATATTATAAAAGTTATTATTGCTATTAAAATAACTACTGGCACAAAGTAACCTGAAATTTTATCCGCTATTTTTGCTATTGGAGCTTTGGTATTACTTGCTTCTATTACTAATCTTACTATTTCTGATATTGTTGATTCTTTTCCAATTTTTTCTGCTTTATATTTTATAAATCCATCATAATTTAGACTTCCTGCAATTACTTTTTCTCCTATTTCTCTATTTACTGGTTTACTTTCTCCTGTTATAAAAGATTCATCTAAATGCGCTTTTCCTTCTATTATTTCTCCATCTACTGCTATTTTTTCCCCTGGTTTTGCAATTAAAATATTACCTTTTTTTATTTCATCTAATGTTACTTGTTTTTGCTCCCCATCTATTTCAATGGTTGCCATACTTGGTGTTATTTCTACTAATTTTTTTATTGCTTCTCTTGTTTTGTCTTTGCTAATTCCATCTATATATCTTCCTAATTTTATAAAATAAATTATAATTGCTGCAGATTCGAAATATAAATTCATTACAAAATGATGATTTCCATTAAATATTTCATACATTCCATATACGCTATAAGCTAAACTACTTAATACACCAATTGTAACTAAGGTATCCATATTTGGAATTAAATGTATTAAATTTTTAAAGCCATTTTTTAAAATATCATATCCATACACTAAAAATGCAATTGTTAGTATGAACAATGTTATTGCATAATTTATTGGATTATTATGTGGATCTAATAAATTAATTGTTGGTAAATTTATCATATGTCCCATTGAAATATACATCAATATAATTGCTAAAATAGTAAATATAATAAATTTTATTTTTTCTGTTTCATTTTTATTTTCTATTTTGAATTCCTTGAATATACCTGTACTTTTAAAACCTGCCTGTTTTACATATTTCTCGATTTTTTCTTGATTTAATATATTTTCATCATAATAGATTGTAGCATTTGCCATTACTAAATTTACACTTGCTTCTATTATTCCATTTTGTTTATTTAAATATTTTTCTAGTCCATTTGAACAAGCACTACAAGTCATTCCTTCTATACCTAAAATAATACTTTTCATTTTATTATTCCTTTCGCATTTTATTCTTCAGTACACTTGCTTAAAAATATTTTATCTTATTATTCCTTTACTTCAAAACCTAATTCGTCAATTCTGTCTTTTATTTCATTTATGTCTGCTTCATCTTCCATTTTTATTATTACTTTATTATTTTCATGATTTGCTGTTACTTCCTTAACATTTTTAATTTCTTTCAAAGAGTTTTCCACTCTTTTTTCACAACCTGTGCAAACCATTCCCTCTACATTTAAAATAATTTCTTTCATTTTTTAATTCTCCCTTCTTTATTTATTAAATTTTTTAAATAAACTTATTAATTCATCTATTATCTCCATATTTCCATTTTCCAAATCTTTTGTTACACAAGAATATAGATGATTTTCCAAAATATAATTTGATAAACTCTTCACAGAATTTTCTACTGCTGATAGTTGAATTAATACATCATTACAATAAGTATCGCTTTGAATCATCTTTTTTATACCTTTTAGTTGTCCTTCTATTCTGTTGATCCTATTATTTATTAACTTTTTTTCATTTTCTCCTCTTATTGTTTTTTTATTACAACATTCTTCCATTTTTTCACCTTCTTTTTGTTTTTTACATTATATACCCTGTATGGTATTTTGTAAATATAGGGGTATACTTTCAACTTTTGCTTAATTACTATGCTTTTTGAATATATTTCTTAATTCAATATATTAAAACTTACTTGATTATAATAGTGAGAATATAATTATATCAACAAGTAAATATGATAGATTTCTTAATTATATATGGGGGACATACTATATAAATTAAAAATTACAAAATAATTATCATTGAAACTGTATGGTTAGTTAAATAATTTTATAGTACTTATAATTTTTCTTCTTAGATTATCATATTTTTAAAGATATAAGTTTTAAATATTAATATTAAAAAAGCTACTCGGATGAGTAGCTTTTTTAGATCTCTGCAAACTGCTAAGATAAGAAACGATAAATTTTAATCTTCCTATTCAAGAATTTTTTTGACCCCCTGAAATTCTTCTTCAGTCATTCCTATAGGTATCTTACAATCGCTTGTAGGATAAGTATCGATAGGTTGTGCTTCATTATTTGTCTCATCTTTTGCCTGATATAAGCGCACAATGGATACATGAAATCCTTCTTCCAGCTCTGCTTTAAAGATTGTATCCATCCCAATTGCACCATTGATAATTTCAAAAGCAACAACTTTTTCAAGATATTCCTTAGGTATCTGTCTAATTACCTCGCTTACACTAGGTTTAAATATACCATAGTAGCTACAGCTGTGTAACATTTTTACATCTGCCAAAACAGACAGTTTTGTGTAATCGACAATATCGCCATAATCTTTAGGCTCATTCAGCCAATTATAAGCGGTTGTCTTCAATTCACTCTCTAAAAGTTCTCGTAAATATGTAGATTTTCCACCATTTTTTACGATAGGCTTGATGGTAGCATACCACCTTGCAATGTCTCCATCGCTCATCATTTGGATTTTAAATTTCCGTTCCATAAAAAAACCTCCTTGCATTTGCAATGTTGTTTTACTACCGATATTCTCTTGAACATCAATACTAGTATAACATCTTTTACATAATATTGCAAATTTTAAGTTCAAATCTATTTTTTTAGAACATAAATTTTAATAAAATCGTAAGTTTTTCTCAAAAATTTTCAAATTTTTTTTTAACTCCATAGAAAAAGAGTATTAACGAAACCTTATTCATTAATACTCTTTAAATATTTTTTAATTTTCTATAAATTACTTTCAATTGGTCGAGGTGTTGCTACGACACCTCAAGCTATTTTCTATGATATTTAGCGACTTTTAGCAATTTGCATTTGTTTTACGGAACACTTTTACGGAACATTTTATCTTTTTAATTCCTTGAAATTCCGTATAATTTCGTACATTTTCATTAAATGTTTTTCGCTATAAATTGCTAATTATTTTGCAAATTCAAATATATTTTTATTAATTAAATAGTTAACAACATTTTGATTTTCTGATTCAATAAAATCAGTATCAATATCAATATAATATTTCATTGTAATAGATGTATCAGAATGACCAAGTATTTCTTTTAATACATTTGGATCAATCTTTGCTTCAGCACATCTTGTTGCAAAAGTACCTCGAAGCATATGTGTATGTATATCTGTTCTTGTAACTTTCTTTCCACTAGAATTTGTTTCTTCATATATTCCAATATTTAGCTTTAATCCTGCTCTTTTTAATGCAGAATTTATACTTGCCTCTTCATATAATCCATATTTCTTATTAGTTGAATTATAGAATAATAAGTGAAATTTATTCGGAATAATATGTTTTACAGCTTCTTCTAGTGCCATTTTACTTATAGCATTTAGATTAATAATTCGTTGACCTGAAAAAGTTTTAGTTGAATCTCCAATTCTAGATTTTCCTGAAGTATCTTTAGTTTGTGTTCTTCTAACAAATAGAATTCCTTTTTCTAAATCAATATCCTTTGTATAATCTAATACCAATGCTTCTCCTATTCTCATTCCAGTACTTATTAGTAGCAAGAATAAATATTTATGCTTGAATTTAGAATATTCAACATCATTTAAGAATTGTATAAGTGCTTTTTGTTCTTCAATTGTTAGTGCTATTCTGTGATGCCCTACATATTCACTTTTAGGCTTTTTAATTCTTTTATAACCTGCCATAAAGTTTTCTCCTATAATTCCTTGATGATATGCTTCTCCAAATCCCATACATAATAATTCATAATTCTGCTTTATTGTTGTCTTAGAATAAGATTTTAGCTTTGATAGATAATTTACAACATCATCTCTACCAATTTTTGCAATAGGCTTATTTGCAAATGCAGTCTTTTGTAGTTGTTTCAATGTATCTAATTTCCTTTTATATGTAGATTCCTTAATTTGTCCAAGTTTGAATTGTTCTTCTATCATAGGTTCTACAAGTTCTTTTAATGTTTTATTTGTTTTAGTTACTATTCTTGGTCCACCTTCTTCATCTAGCTTAAGTTTACTTTGAAGAGCTTTGCTAAATGCTTCTTCTTCGGTTTCTCCAATAAAAGTCTTTCTTTTTACTTTACCTGTTGTTTGGTCTCTTCCAATAGTAAGTAGAGCTTTGCAACTTTTAGATACATAGAATTTATCACAAGCTTTGCAAATATTATATTGTTTTTCATTGTCAATGTTCTCTTTACCAGATTTGTTTAATTCACATTCGGTACATATAGATTTACTATATTTCTTATTACTTCCAGGAATTTTCTTTTCTCTTTTATCGTAATATGTACCACATGTTATTCCTTTAAAATTCATCGTTTTACCTCCTTAAATAAATTTCAAAGGAAGGTTAATCTGATATAAATTTTATACATGACAATTATACCAATTTTATAATCAGATATCAATAGCCTTCCTTTAGTTTGTACTAAATTTCAGAGTTAATCGAAGGTTTAATTTTATATACATTTTTATTTAGTTATTAACTCTTCTAGTACTAAAATATTCCTTAAAGTTTTCTTCTGAAATCTTAAATGCTCGTCCAACTTTTACACAAGGAAAGTCTGCTCTGTGGAATAAATCTAAACAAGCTCTATTTCCAATCTTAAGTATTTTCATTACATCTGCTGTTGTATAAAATTTTGGATATGTATCAATTACTCTCTCTTCCATATTGTTTCCCTCCTTTCAAATGTTTCCTCACTTAGAAGCAAAATTACAACCTGTTTCACTAAAATATTTTGTAGTTTTAACCTTCTATGTATAAAAAGCTGAAAATTTTATAAAAACACTACAAATATTTTTGAATTTTCCTAACTTTTTAAACCTTCTAATAAGAACAGCACTAAAAATTTGAAAAAGATGACATTTAATTTCAATTTTTTTATGCTCCTACTAATAAAGGCAAAATGAAAATCAAAAATCTTAACAAATTTTGAAAAGTTTTTAAGAATTTTTTTCTCTGCATATAAAATCTCCTTCTACTTGTTTCCTCACAAAATAGTAGAAAGTTAAGTCTATTTATTAAAATTCTTAAACCTTCTATATATAAAAGCTGAAAATTTAGAAAAAACCGGACAAATATTTTTAAATTATTTTTAATATCCAAAATTAAATATTGAGGCAAAATAATAAAAATATTTAATTAATGAACAAAAAGAAGCAATACTACGCTATTTCAAGTAATTATGCTGGAATGAAGTGTATTGATAAATTTTGCTTTTTATGATATAAAATATAATTAGAAGAAAAGAGGTCTTAATATGAAAATACTTAGCTTGTTCAGTGGATGTGGAGGATTGGATCTAGGCTTCGAGAAAGCAGGATTTGATATTCCTATCGCTAATGAATTTGATAAAAATATATGGAAAACATTTGAAGTAAATCATCCTCAAACTAAACTGTTGAAAGAAGATATAAGGAAAATAGATGCCAAAACTCTTCCTAAGGATATTGATGGAATTATTGGTGGGCCTCCTTGTCAATCTTGGTCAGAGGCAGGTTCCTTAAAAGGAATAGAAGATGATAGAGGAAAACTTTTTTTTGAATATATACGTATTCTTAAAAGTGTACAACCTAAGTTTTTCTTGGCTGAAAATGTTAGTGGAATGTTAGCAGATAGACATTCTGAGGCAGTTAAAAACATTATAAAAATGTTTGAAGAATGTGGGTATGATGTTTCTCTTACTTTAGTTAATGCAAAAGATTATGGTGTTGCACAAGAAAGAAAAAGAGTTTTTTACATTGGTTTTAGAAAAGACTTAAATATAAAATTTGATTTTCCAAAAGGTTCAACAGAAGATGATAATAATAAAATAACTCTAAGAGATATCATTTGGGATTTACAAGATTCAGCAGTTCCAGCTGGAGAAAAGAATCAGCATAATCCTAATGCAATCAATAATAATGAATATTTTATAGGAAGTTATTCGCCTATTTTTATGAGTCGTAACAGAGTAAAAAGTTGGGATGAGCAAGCATTTACAGTACAAGCTTCAGGAAGACAATGTCAGATTCATCCTCAAGCACCAAAAATGATAAAAGTGGATAAAAATGATTGCAGATTTGTTGAAGGAAAAGAAAATTTATATAGAAGAATGACTATAAGAGAAGTAGCGAGAGTACAAGGATTTCCAGATAATTTTAAATTTGTATATAACAACACTAATGATGCATATAAAATGATAGGAAATGCTGTACCTGTTAATTTAGCATACGAAGTTGCATGTGCTATTAAAAAAGTATTAGTATAAAAGGAGATGTTGTTTTATGAGTAATCAAAGCAATGTATTTGGAAGAGCTTATGAATATATTTGTATTGAAACTCTAAATACTGAAATAAATAAACATAGAAAATCTATCATAGAAGATAGTTCTACATACGAAATAGCAAAAGAGTGCTGGAATATTATAGATAAAGAAACCAAAGAGACTTTTGAGCAAAGTGCATTAACAGCTGTATATTCAATTTTTGACTTAGAACCTATGATAACAGAAAAAGATGATGATTGTTTAGTATTAAAAATGCAGAAAGATCAAGAAGGCAAAACTGGAGATGTTAGAGACATTGTAATTATTAGAAATGAAGAAAAATGGGAAATAGGATTAAGTATAAAGCATAATCATTTTGCAGTAAAACATAGTAGATTAGGTCCTAAGCTTGATTTTGGAGAAAGATGGTATGGAATTAAATGCTCAAATGATTATTGGAATGATATTGCTCCAATATTTGAATTAATTAATTCTAAAAAGGAACAAGGACTAAAATGGAGTGACTTGGAAAATAAAGATAAAGATGTATATATTCCTTTATTAAATGCATTTATGAACGAAATTAAAAGAAATGCTGATAAACATCCAGATTTACCTAAAAAACTAGTTGAATACTTGTTAGGTGAATTTGATTTTTATAAGGTAATTAGTATTGATAATAAAAAAATTACACAAATACAATCGTATAATTTAAGAGGAACATTAAATAAAGCTAGCAAAAAAGAAAAACCTAAAACTATAATTCCTATTGCTAAGTTACCAACTAGAATTGTAAATATAGGCTTTAAACCTGAAAGTAGCAATACTATTGAATTATATATGGATGAAGGATGGCAATTTAGTTTTAGAATTCATAATGCATCCACATATGTTGAAAATAGTTTAAAATTTGATATTCAAATTGTTGGAATGCCAGCATCAATTATTTCTATAGATTGTAAGTGGACAGGATGTTAATATTATTATAAAATCATATATTCAACATAATTAACGCTCGACTTTTACAAAAAGTCGAGCGTTAATTATTGACATTTATAAAAATAAGATGTATAATAATTCCATAATTATAAAAGGAGGTAATTATATGGGAAATTTAAAGTTTATAAAAGATAGAATAAAAGAATATAATTCAAATTACTTTATAAATGAACTTTTTATAGCATCAAAAAGTCTAGGAATTTTAGAAGAAAAAATTAAATCCTATAAATTTGATAACATACTAATGCCACTTTTAAACACAAAAGAAGCAATATCTTCAATGTATTTAGAAGGTACTCAAACAACAATGTCAGCTGTGTTAGAAGATGTAATAAATGAAGATAAGGAAAAGAAAAATGAAAAAATTTATAAGGAAGCTACAAATCACACAAAAGCATTACATTATGGAGCCACATATCTAAGTCAAAATAATTTTAATCATACTTTTATTAAAGAATTACATAGAATGATGCTTAATGGTATTATAGCTGAAAATAAAGAACATACATTAGGAAAATATAAAGAAGTAGATAATTTTATTGTTAATAGTGTTGGAACTGTTGTATTTAATCCACCACATTATACTGAAACAAAAAAATACATGGACGAATTAATAGACTTTATGAATGATACAAAAATAGATATCAATCCTCTAATAAAAACGGCTATAATACATTCACAATTTGAATCAATTCACCCTTTTGATGATGGTAATGGACGTGTAGGCAGATTGTTAATTAGTTTATGTTTGTATAAGTTTAATGTAATAAAAGTTCCATTTTTCTATGTTAGTGAAGCTATTAGCCAAAATAAAATTATTTATTATAACAAATTGACTGATTCTAGAAAAAATGACTACACAGAATGGATTAAGTTCTTTTTAAAGATGTGTACAGTACAAGCAGAAAAACATATAAAATATATTGATTCGTTAGATTCAATATATGATAAAACATCAGAAAAAATAAGAAAAATTATTAATTCCCAAAAATACGAGAATATAATTGAATGTATTTTTTCACAACCAATCATTAGTTCTTCATACTTAGAAAAGACTATAAATATTAGTCCTTCGCAAGCCAGAAAATACATATCAACATTAGAGGAAGCAGGTGTGTTGTCAGGCGACGATAGAATTAGAAATAGAAAATATTACTTTCTTGAGTTAATAACATTATTAGAAAACACATAAAAAAAAGCTACCAAACGGCTTGAAAGTTTGGTAACTATTGCATAGCTAAACGCCAATTTAGCTAAAAAGAAAAACCATATGCGTTACATATAGTCTTAATTAATCGTATTAAAATTATATCATATGAAAATTTTCTTTGCAATAGTTGTATGAAAAAAAGGAGAATATCATATGACAAAAGAGTATTATATATTTGTGAAAAGCTATAGACATCCTAAAACAGGTAAAATTATGCATGCATCAGAATATGGAAAAAAGGCTTTTCGATTACTGATAAGAAAATAGAAGAATAATTAAATACAAACACTATAAGATTTTTAGTAACGGAAAATCTTAGTTCTAATAATTTAGTAGGTAGGAGGAATAAAAAATGAATAAAAAAGTAGAAGAAGCATGGAATAACGCTCACAAAATTAGAGGAAAAAATCCAGAAGTTTATAGAAGAGATGATTATGGTAATACCATTTTTAAATCTTCATATGGAAAACAAAGTGATATGGGATGGGAAGTTGATCATAGACACCCTGTATCAAAAGGAGGAACAGATTCACCTAAGAATTTGCAAGCAGTACAATGGAAAGAAAATCGAATAAAAAGTGATAAGTATCCATATAAAGGATAGAAAGGAGTAAATTACTATGGAATGGCTATATAATAAAAATGGACAAGCTGAGTTATTTACATATGATGATAGACTTATAAGTAAAACTGGTAAAAATCTAGCTTGGATTTACAATGGAAATATATATAATATAAAAAATGGTAAGCACATTGGTTGGTATGAAAATGGCGTTTTATATGATTCAAAAAATAAAGCTCTTGCATTTAAATTAAATTACACTGGATATTTACCATATCAACCAGGAATTGGTGGAACTCCTGGAACACCAGGTATACCTGGCACACCAGGAAGACCAGGATTTAGTGGGACTCCTGGTAGACCTGGTTATGGTGGATGGTCTAGCAGTAATATAGAAGATTATTTTGAAGTATAAAAAGATAAAGTGTGAAAGAAAATTGTATCTTTCACACTTTTAATAATTTATATATGACCACAACCTCTAATTAATTCTATCCCATCAACAAATCCATTCCTATAATATTTTTCATTCCAATAACCTAAGTAATCCATAAAATTTTTATCTAGCTCATTTAATTGCTTTTCAACATATTTCTTATTTTGTTTAGGAACATTTTTCAAAATCTTTTCAGATATTTCATCAATAAATAATCCATGTTTTTTATCTTCTTCATTAAGATAGCATAAAATAGTTTCTTCTCTAAATTCTAACCATTCTTTTAATATATCATCGTTTACTTCTCTTAAATTTTTCATTTTCTATTCTCCTCTCACTCAAATTTTTATAAAAGGGCTTGGGACTTGTCCCATTGAACAGAATGGGGAGCAAGCAGAATTCGTGTGAACGAATTCATTGCTTGCTAAGACAGAAAATGTTTTTTTCGGTCTCCCACATTCATTGCTTGCTAGGACAAGAAATGGATTTATAAAATAATTTATTGCACCTATTTTTGTACCTTGCGTTGCACTTTATGTGATACTTATTTTTAATTTATAGTATCTTTATTTGGACTTTTCTAGGTACATAAATTTATTTTATAGATTATTATTTAATCCCCTTTTTGTACTTTTAATTTCTCTTTGAATAATTTTTTAGTAATCAATCTTATACATAAATAAGTTCTTTAAGTACAATTTCTTCAGCTCTGTTCTTTATATTATTCATACATCTTACCCATTCCATTTGGTCTTTAGCTTTCAATTCTTCATTGACATTTTCCTCATCTGCTAGTTGTTTTATTATCTTTTTTACTCTTTCATTTGCAGCAGAATCTATATTCCTTAATTCAAATGGAACTGATCCATTAATCATAAGAAAAGTATAATAACCTTTCTTATGTTCTTTCAGATACTCTAATCTTAATAGTCCATATTTGCCTATATTATCTAATTTATCATCTTCAGCAGGTAAAGTTACCTTTGGAAGATAAAAGTCTCCTATTTTTTGATATTCTAATTCTTTTCTACTCATAATTTATTCACTCCTTATATTTTCTTTTAGTATGTAATAAATATTAATTAATTTATTTATATTATATTTAATATTATTACATCGTAATTTTTCCGTTTCTAGAATCGTAAAATTTCCTTATCATGAGTCGTACTTTTTACGAATCATAAATTTCAACATGATTAATCTTTCCTACATAGATAATGTTATTTTTCTTAAAACCTGTCCTAATTTCACGAATTAATTTGACATTCTTTAACTCTTTGAATGCTTTTGTAACAGTCTTATCTGAAAGATTAAGCTTTAATCCAGCTTCTTTTCTTGAATATACTATATAAATATCTCCCTTATCATCAGTCCAATTATTCTTTATAGATATTGACAATCTATCTAGTAATAATCCATATAATACCTTACTTGCAAGACTTAAAATCACATAATATGGATTAATAAATAGTTCTTTTGGTACTTGATAGAAACTATTTTCAAGATATTCATTAGCTTTGTATGGTATAAAATTCATATCATTAGCCCTCCTTTTTGTGTTATTCGTTCAACACTCAAAGTAGCTAAATATCAATGATTTTTGCTTTACGGAACATTCCGGAACATTTTATTTTTGAAATTTTAATTTTACGGAACACTTTTCTGAACAAAAAATCAGAATTTTTTAGAATTTTTAGACATTTTTTAGAGTAATAAAAAAATGCTATTTTCTAAAAAATCTTAGAAAATAGCTTATTTAAAATCATTTGACTGTTTTTGAATTCTAATGAATTTTCCTCAAAAACTGGTCTTTTATGGTCGAGGTGACAGGGATCGAACCTGCGACCTCATGGTCCCAAACCACGCGCGCTACCAACTGCGCTACACCTCGAAATACACATTTTTTCCAAATGCTTATTTATAATACCACATTTTTTTTTGAAATGCAATAGTTTTTTTGATTTTTCTTTGTTATGTTGACCTTTTTTATATTTTTTGCTATAATTAATTTATAATTACTTTATTGTGTTAATTTAAAAGGAGGTATAACAACTATGACAACCAATGAATTTAATTCAGTATTAGAGCTTTTTTTCTCTCCTACTTCAGAATACAATAATAGCCGGAAAATAGGTCCATTTATTATTTCTCTTTCCGAAGAAAAAAATATTCTTATTGAAGGGCACATTCCTTTTTCTCTTTTATTAAAGATTTTTAAAAAAGTACCTTCTCTTAAGTATAATTTGGATGATTTTTTTAGTCCAGAACTAGATGATGCATTAAGACATTTCAATTTCCTTATGCAATTTACTAATTGGGACCACAAATCATACCAAGAGAA
The DNA here is from genome assembly GCA_900553405.1 of uncultured Clostridium sp. Classification (GTDB taxonomy): domain Bacteria; phylum Bacillota; class Clostridia; order TANB77; family CAG-508; genus UMGS1663. The sequence goes on from USDF01000003.1 coordinate 50,817, forward strand.
ATACAATCTTTATCTTAAAGAAGAATTAAAAAATCTTATATCTACTGGCAATACTTCTAATTTGATAATAAAAAAATTATCTATTTCTAGCAGACCAGTAGAATTCTTTAATTTTCTTAAGTGCCTTAAATCTTATTATTCTGAATTATAACACAAAAAGCATTTCAAATTGAAATGCTCAGACTGTTGACAAAGTATATAAAAATATTTTGCTCAGCAGTCTTTTCTTTTTT
>USDF01000004.1 GCA_900553405.1 uncultured Clostridium sp.
CTATTCCATTTTCTCCTAATACTAAACTTATACTTACTCCTGCTAATATTATTAGCACTATTACTGTTACTACTAATGCTATTAATGTTATTCCTTTTGTATTTCTTTGCATTATTATGTTTTTCTCTTTATTTAAGTTTTTTCTTTCACTTTTTTCTTGTTTTTTCATTTTACTTTATCCTCCTTTGTATATTTCACGTTTACATTTATTTTCTGCTTTTCCTTTTGTTTTATTCTTCCATATTTATCTTCTACAGAAATTTATCATACTATGATAAATTTCCTCGAATATAAAAATTATGCAATTCAACTTTTAGACATAAAATTATATCATTCTATACCTTTCAATAATTTCTTTCTAAAACTTAAATAATATTTTTCAATGTACAATTTTATGTTTATTAGTTGTTACTATCTTTTACAAAATTATTTTAACAATACTTTACTTGTTAGTCAATACTTTTTTCTATTTTTCTTTCATATGTTACATAAATTTCAACACATGGCATATTTTTTATTTATTTCTACTTTTTTCGACAAAATATTGTATTTTACATTAATTATATGATATATTATTTTTATATTTATTATAATAATTCAAAAGGAGGTTTTACATTATGAAATCAAAAGCACTAAAAATCAAACAATCACTTTTTGAATTTGTAGAAGAGCACCCTGAGCTCACTATTTCTACTGATGCTAACGGAAATTTAATTGTAATTTTTCCTGAAGATGCTGAAAACGCATCATATACTAATTTTTTAGGAAATGTTTATATTAATTATAATTATCATGGCACCCCAGTTAAATTTCCAAACTAAGAAAAACGCAAGAAAATTTTCTTGCGTTTTTCTTAGTTCCTACTTTTTAGTCTGCTCGCACGTCTGGTTCCCAACCGTGCATGAAGTTTTGCATGCAGACTGACAAGAAGTTTGGCATTCGCCACATCCACCTTTTTTCATGGATTCTTTGAGATTTCTTGTTGTTAAAGTCTTAATTCTCTTCATGTCTTTCTCTCCTTCTTTTTGAAACAATTTTAATTAGTTACTATATTAGTATACAACATTTTTTCTAAATAGTAAAGAAAAAATACCTCTTCATTTATGAATTGGTATTTCTTGTTATCTCTCTTTCTTTTTGTAGCAGTACTTTCATTCTACTTTTAGCATCTACTTTACTTGTATGCTCAAAATTTTCAAATCTATTTGGATTAGTATCATATACTAATTTTATATTTGGCATACATTTCTTTTTAGAAAACATATTTGAAAATAAAGAAGATATTTTACCTTTTATTTTATCGAAAACTGTTTCTTCTATTTTCATTAGAGCAACTATTTTTCTTTCTGAAAATACTTTTAATCCATTATTATCTGTCACTACATAATATTCATCATATTGTTCCATTTTGGCTACATTTCCATCTTCTAATTTACTACAAATAGCTTCAACCATATCTTGTCTGCTAAATTTTCTTGGTTCATATTTTATAACCTTTTCAGGATTATTTTCATTTACACCAAATAAGCACACAAATTTATTATCATATGTACAAATTTTATCTATATAATTATCTAGTTCTTCAAAATGAGAACCAATAGTAGTTATTTCTAACTTTTCAATTTCAAAATTTTCAAATTTTACTAAGTCTGGGCATACTACTTCTAATAAGATTTTTGATCTTATTTTGTCAAACTTTGCATCACAAAAAAGCTTATCTTCTAAAGAGTTTTCAATATATTTTAAATAATTATTATCAACTTTATCTTCTGAAACAGCCTTTTTTACATTTTCATGTAATTCAACTGCATCTGACATTTTTTTTATTTTAGACAAAATATTATCAAATTCCTCTTTTCTAGCTTTTCTTATAGATTCTTCACTATTTAATTCTACATCCTTAGTTTTTGTGTCTTTTTCTTCGTTCATTTTTTCACCCTTTTAATTAAATTGCTTTATTATTATAGCACTAAACATATAAAAAGTGTGTTACTATTTAGTTACTTTTACGTTACAATTATATTACAAGTCAAAATAAAAAGAAGCTATTATTGAAGTAAATGATATAATATTCACTTCATTTTTCTTCTTTTTATTTTTCTACATTATTTACAACCTATTTATTACTATCAAATATAATCTCGTTATAAACTTTTCTTAAATTTTTCTTTTTTATAACTGGATTTATTCCTTTTTCACTTACTTGTTTAAATATTTCTTTAGCAAATTTATTTATTTTTGGATTTACTCTCTTTTTACTTTCTACTTTTGTCCAATATTCTAATTGTGTACTATTAGTCCATTTTTTGCCATTATAAACCATTCCTGCTGCTAAATTATCACATATCATTTCAACAGCATATTTATATGGCATTACTGGTGTTTTTTCAATAGTTGCATAATCATACCAATATTCATGGTGATGTTTGTTTCTGCCTTTATGATGAAGCCATGCTTCTGAATATCCATTTATTTTTCTACATGCATGTATTGGACTAAATTTTCCTGTATAGTATTTAGCAGATTCCCAAAATTCTGTCGGACTATATTTTGACCAATCATGCATAAAGCCTCTCCATGGTTCCCCTGCTTTACAACATAATTTAAATACTATCCATTTATGTTTTGTTATTGTTCCAAAATGTTTTACTGCATTTATTAATATCACTTCTATCTCCCCTTATCTACTGCTCTTTTATTATATATTATTTATATTTTTTGTCAAGAATTGAATTAAATACTCCAAAAGTTACAGATTGGCCTTTTGAATTTTTAGTTATTCGAGCTGAAAACAAGTTACGAATAAAATATTCAGAGGAGAGTCCTCATGGAGTAGCAAAAAATCGCCTACTTTAAAGTAAGCGATTTTTATAATTTTTATTTAATTCCTATCTATTAGGATTTTTGATTGCAGCTTGTGCAGCAGCTAATCTTGCGATTGGAACTCTGAATGGTGAGCATGATACATATGTTAATCCAACATTATGGCAGAATTCTACACTTGATGGATCTCCACCATGTTCTCCACAAATTCCTAATTTGATATTTGGTCTTACTGATTTTCCTTTTTCAGCAGCCATTTTTACTAATTGTCCAACACCAACTTGATCAAGTCTTGCAAATGGATCTTGTTCATAAATTTTGTTTGCATAGTAAGCTCCTAAGAATTTACCAGCGTCATCTCTTGAGAAACCAAATGTCATTTGTGTTAAGTCATTTGTTCCAAATGAGAAGAATTCAGCTTCTTTAGCAATTTGATCAGCTGTTAATGCTGCTCTTGGTATTTCAATCATTGTACCAATATGGTATTCCATATCAGAACCTTTTTCTTTCTTAACTAATTCAGCTGTTTCAACAACTATATCTTTAACAAATTTTAATTCTTTTACTTCTCCAACTAATGGAATCATAATTTCAGGAACTATGTCGTATCCATCTTCTGCTTTTACTTCAATAGCAGCTTCCATTAATGCTCTAGTTTGCATTTTAGCTATTTCTGGATAAGTTACAGCTAGACGGCATCCTCTGTGTCCCATCATTGGGTTGAATTCATGTAATTCAGCACATTTAGCAGTTAAGTGTTCTACTGTAACACCCATATCCTTAGCTAATGCTGCAATATCAGCTTCTTCTTTTGGTAAGAATTCATGTAGAGGTGGATCTAAATAACGTACTGTCATTGGTAATCCTTTTAATTCTTTGTACATAGCTTTGAAGTCACCTTTTTGGAAAGGAATTAATAAAGCTAATGCTTTTTCTCTTTCTTCAACAGTTTCAGATAATATCATTTTTCTGATAGCAAATATTCTTTCTTCTTCAAAGAACATATGCTCTGTTCTACATAATCCAATACCTTCAGCTCCTAATTCGATAGCTTTTTTAGTATCTCTTGGAGTATCAGCGTTTGTTCTAACACCTAATTTTCTATATTTGTCTGCCCATTCCATAACACGACCAAATTCACCAGCGATTGTAGCATCAACTGTTGGAATTGCTCCGTCATAGATATTTCCTGTTGTTCCATCTATTGAGATTATATCTCCTTCATGATATGTTTTTCCAGCTAATGTGAATTTTTTATTTTCTTCATCCATTATAATGTCTCCACATCCTGAAACGCAACATGTACCCATACCACGAGCAACAACTGCAGCATGTGATGTCATACCACCACGTACTGTTAATATACCTTGTGCAGCTTTCATACCTGTAATATCTTCTGGTGATGTTTCAAGTCTTACTAATACAACTTTTTCACCTTTTCCACCGATACCTTGAACTTCAGCATCTTCAGCTGTGAATACTATTTTACCACAAGCAGCTCCAGGAGAAGCACCTAAACCTCTTCCAGCAACTTGAGCTTCTTTTAATGCTTTTGTATCAAATTGTGGGTGTAATAATGTATCTAAGTTACGAGGATCTATCATTAATACAGCTTCTTGTTCTGTACGCATTCCTTCGTCAACTAAATCACAAGCTATTTTTAAAGCAGCTTGAGCTGTTCTTTTACCATTTCTTGTTTGTAACATATATAATTTACCATGTTCAACAGTGAATTCCATATCTTGCATATCACGATAGTGATTTTCAAGTGTTTGGCATACTTTTTTGAATTCTTCGAATGCTTCTGGGAATTTGTTAGCCATTTCTGTAATTTTCATAGGTGTACGAACACCAGCAACAACGTCTTCACCTTGTGCATTTGTTAAGAATTCTCCAAATAGACCTTTTTCTCCTGTAGCTGGGTCACGAGTAAATGCAACACCTGTACCACAGTCATCTCCCATGTTACCAAATGCCATAGATTGAACGTTAACAGCTGTTCCCCAAGAATAAGGAATGTCGTTATCTCTTCTATAAACATTAGCACGTGGGTTATCCCATGATCTAAATACTGCTTTTATAGCTCCCATTAATTGTTCTTTTGGATCACTTGGAAAATCTTGTCCTATTTTTGATTTATATTCTGCTTTGAATTGGTTTGCTAATTCTTTTAAATCGTTAGCATCAAGTTCTATATCTTGTTTAACACCTTTCTTAGCTTTCATTTCGTCAATAAGTTGTTCAAAGTATTTTTTACCAACTTCCATAACAACATCTGAATACATTTGAATAAATCTACGATAGCAATCCCATGCCCAACGTGGATTGTTTGATTTTTCTGCTATTACATTAACAACGTCTTCGTTTAAACCTAAGTTTAAGATTGTATCCATCATACCAGGCATTGATGCTCTAGCACCTGATCTTACAGAAACTAATAATGGATTTTCTTTATCTCCAAATTTCTTTCCTGTAATTTCTTCCATTTTACCAATGTACTCATTGATTTGTTTTTGAATTTCTTCATTAATTTCTCTACCATCTTCATAGTACTTTGTACATGCTTCAGTAGTGATTGTGAAACCTTGAGGAACTGGTAAACCTAAATTAGTCATTTCTGCTAAGTTAGCTCCTTTACCTCCTAAAAGTTCACGCATGTCTGCATTTCCTTCGCTAAAAAGGTATACATACTTTTGACTCATAAAAAAACCTCCTTGTTTTCTATCTGTCTTAACTATATAAAAATTGTTAAAACTTTTACTTTATGATTGTCCTAGAATACTTTCCCCAGAACGAACTTATTATATACATAAATTGCTTAATTGTAAAGGGTTTTTAGGAATTTTTTTAATGTTTTTATTTACTTTATTTTTCTTTTGATGTATAATTAACATAAATCATTTAAAGGAGGTTTTACAGTTGGCAAAAAAATCAACACAAGCACGGTTAACAATTCCAAAAGATATTTGGGATATATCTAAATTTGATGATTATGATAGAAACAGCTTCGGCTTTTTTATATCAAATGATTCAAGAGTTGTTATTGCAAACATTTTGGTTGGTAAAAATTTAAATTACGAATTTTTAGGTAGCTGCTCGTTTGATGCAAAGCACCGGTTCTTTGTTCCAAAAAACGTAGATGTTTATTTTGGTTCTGGTGATATTTACTATTTTACTTCTTCCTTAAAAAATTCTATTGTTTATTTTTACAAAACCAGCAATGATTCTTTGTCAAAACTCCAAAATTATCATTTAAACCTTTTAATTGATAGTTTAGAAGTGTAAAGCAAAAGGGAAATTTCAAATTGAAATTTCCCTTTATTTTTTCGCACATTATTTAAAGTTCTGCTCCGGCTCCTATTAACAACTTAACTACTTCAGTATAACCTTTTTCTGTTGCACGTCTTATAGCAAAGTTGTTGTCTGCTTTTACATCTGCCCCTTCATCTATTAACAACTTTACTACTTCAACATGACCATTTGCTGCTGCAAATTTTATAGCATAGTTGTCGTCCGCTTTTATATCTGCACCATTTTCTATTAACAACTTTACTACTTCAACATGACCATTTTCCGCCGCAAATTTTATAGCATAGTTGACACATGCTGTTACATCTGCTCCGGCTCCTATTAACAACTTTACTACTTCAACAAGACCATTTTTAGCTGCATATCTTATAGCATAGTTGTACTTTGCTGTTACATCTGCTCCGGCTTCTATTAGCAGCCTTACAACTTCAGTATGACCATTTTCGGCTGCATATCTTATAGCATGGTTATCGTCTGCTGTCACATCCACTCCTGCTTGAATTAACAAACTAACTAATTTAGCATCATTATTTTTTACGGCCCAGTAGAAAGCTTCTTCCTTATTTACTTTAAAATTTTTATCCAAACCAAAAATTTTTTTCAATAAGTCATAATTTTCCTCCAATGTAATATCAAATGATACTGTTACTAATGTTTTCCGCTCTTCCATATTTTTTCTCCTTTCTTATTCGGTATTTACCTAATTAAAAAAATAGACAACAATTTTATGTTGTCTATTATATACGTTTTTATGTCAAGTGTCAAGTTAAAACTCTATTTTTTCTTCTAGCCAAGTTGGTAGTTCTTCTATTTTTACTCTTACTTGTTCCATTGTGTCTCTATCACGAATTGTTACAGATTCATCTTCTAAAGTATCAAAATCTATTGTTACACAATAAGGTGTTCCTATTTCGTCTTCTCTTCTATAACGTTTTCCTATTGAACCTGCTTCGTCATAATCGCACATAAATTTCTTTGATAGTTTTGTATACACTTCGTCTGCTTTTTCACTTAATTTTTTAGAAAGTGGAAGTACTGCAACTTTATATGGTGCTAATGCTGGATGTAAGTGAAGTACTGTTCTTGTGTCTCCTTCTGCTATTTCTTGCTCTTCATATGCGTTGCACATCATTGCTAAAAATATTCTATCTACACCAACTGCTGGTTCTACGCAATATGGTACATATCTTTCATTTGTTTCTGGGTCTAAATATGTTAAATCTTCTTTAGAAGCTTCCATATGTCTTGATAGGTCATAATCTGTTCTATCTGCTATTCCCCATAATTCTCCCCATCCAAATGGAAATAAGAATTCTATGTCAGTTGTTCCTTTACTATAGAATGATAATTCTTCTTTAGAGTGTTCTCTCATACGTAAGTTTTCTTCTTTCATTCCTAAACTTATAAGCCAATTTTTGCAGAAGTTTTTCCAATATTCATACCATTCTAAATCTGTTCCTGGTTTGCAGAAAAATTCAAGTTCCATTTGCTCAAATTCTCTTGTTCTGAATATAAAGTTTCCTGGTGTTATTTCATTTCTAAAAGAACGTCCCATTTGTCCGATTCCCATTGGCATTCTTCTTCTTGTTGTTCTTAATACATTTTTAAAGTCTACGAACATACCTTGTGCTGTTTCTGGTCTTAAATACACTTCAGATTTTGCATCTTCTGTAACTCCCATAAATGTTTTAAACATTAAATTGAATTTTCTTATATCTGTAAAATCTTGTTTTCCACAATTAGGACATGGAATATTGTTTTCTTTAATATAATCAACTAATTGTTCATTTGTCCATCCATCAAGACCAGAGATATCTTTTCCTTGTGCAAATCCCCATTCTTCTATTAACTTATCTGCTCTGTGTCTTGTTTTACAAGCTTTACAGTCTATTAATGGATCTGAAAATCCACCAACATGACCTGTTGTAACCCATACTTGTGGATTCATCATAATTGCTGCGTCAATTCCTACATTGTGTTTATTTTGAATTATAAATTTTTTCCACCATGCATCTTTAATATTTTTCTTAAGTTCTGCACCTAGTGGACCATAATCCCAAGAATTTGCTAAACCTCCATAAATTTCTGAACCAGGATACACAAATCCTCTATTTTTACATAATGCTACTATTTTGTCCATTGTTAATTCGCTCATTTTATTTTCCTCCTTTATCTTTTTATATAACAAAATCTAATTTATGCCATATTTATTTTCTATAAAAAGTTACGTGCTATGATAATTTTCCTAGAATACAAAAAAACTTTCATTCCTAGCTTTTATTCTAGCTAGGGACGAAAGTTTAATTTCCGCGGTTCCACCCTAATTGATAAATATTTTATATTTATCCACTTTATTTTAATGTACTCCAAAGCTCCCCACATTTTCTTTATTATTAACTTTCACCAAATGTTAACTCTCTTTAAATATTAAAAATGTTTTTTCTTTTTCATCGCACTATTCATTTTCTTTATCTATTTTAGCAATTTAATCTAATAAAGTCAATGATTTTTGCAATTTTTATTTATTCTATGAATCAAAAAGGACAGATGACAGATTATGAAACGTCCATTTTGTTTCATAATCTGTTACAAAAATATTACTATGTTACAATATTTCATAATATATTTTTTGTCATATTTTTAGTGTTTTTGTTTTTATATTACAATTATATTACAAAAGTAGTTATTTTTCTTATAAATGTTACATAAATATTTCAATTTTATTTCTTTGTTTTGCATTATGTTACTTGCTTTTGTAACATAATTACAAAAAATAATATATGTGGATATTGTGGATAACTCTGTTGATAAACTATTTTCAATGGTTTTGAGTCTTGATTTTTTTATAAATATTTTTTAGGTTATTTTTTATGAAAACTAATTTTATTTGTATAAGTATTATGGTTACTTTTTATTGTATTTATCATAGTTTTAATTATTTGTATTTTGTTTTTCTATATAGTTCCATGAGTCTTTACACATTTGTTCTAAATTTCTTTTTGCTTCCCAATTTAACTCTTCTTTAGCTTTTTTAGGGCTTGAATAACATGTTGCAATATCTCCTTCTCTTCTTGGAGCTATTTTATATTTTACATTTTTACCAGTTGATTTTTCAAATGCCTTTACCATATCTAATACACTATAGCCTATTCCTGTTCCTAAATTATATATAAATAATCCTTGTTTTTCTTTATCTAATTTTTCTAGAGCTTTTATATGTCCTTTTGCTAAATCTACAACATGTATATAATCTCTTACGCCTGTTCCATCTGGTGTATTGTAATCATTTCCAAACACTGATAGTTCTGGTAATATTCCTGCTGCTACTCTAACTACATATGGCATTAGATTATTTGGTATTCCTTGTGGTTCTTCTCCTATTAATCCACTTTCATGTGCTCCCACTGGATTAAAATATCTTAATATTGCAATGTCCCATGAATTATCTGAAGCATATATATCCTTTAATATTTGTTCTATAAATAGTTTTGTTGTTCCATATGGATTTGTAGTTCCACCTGTTTTACAATCTTCTGTAAGAGGTATTCTTTCTGGTTCTCCATAAACTGTTGCTGAAGAACTAAATACAAATTTCTTTACATTATATTTCTTCATTGTGTCTAATAATACAAGTGCTCCTGATATATTATTTGTATAATATTCTATTGGTTTCTTTACAGATTCACCTACTGCTTTATAACCAGCAAAATTCATTACAGCTTCTATATCTTTATTTTCTTCAAACACTTTTTCTAAAGCTTTTCTATCTAAATAATCTATTTCATAAAATTTAAAATCTCTATTTGTAATCTTCCTTATAGCTTCTAACACGCTTGGCTTGCTATTTGAAAAATTATCTATAATTATAGCCTCTTTTCCTTCATTTAAAAGTTCAACCACTGTGTGGCTTCCTATATATCCTGCTCCACCTGTTACTAATATTGACATTTTATTACCCCTTTTCTTTTATTCTTCATATATGCTTTTATAAATTTTATAATCTCTCATTATTTTTCTTACGTAATTATTTGTTTCTTTATATGGAATATTTTCTATATTTGACCCGTCTTTTTCTAGTGTTCCTTCTTTAATCCAATTATCCACATTTCCCATTCCAGCATTATAAGCCGCAAGTGCAAGTTGTTCATTTCCTTCGTAGTGTTTTAAAAGAGTTGCATAATAAGTAGTACCTATTTTTATATTTGTTTCTGGATTATATAAAGACTCTTTTACTACGACTTCTTCACCTAACTGATTTGCCATTTCTACTGCTGTAGACTCCATAAGTTGCATTAAACCTAATGCACCACTTGAAGATTTTATATTTCTATTAAATTTGCTTTCTACTTTAATTATTGCAAATGTCATAAATGGATCTATATTATTTTCTTCTGAATATTTATATACATATTCTGCGTAATCTTTCACATAAATTTTCTTTAGTACTATATTTTGTACTTTTAAGGCCCCAAAAAGAAAGAAAATAAGAACTATTATAATAAGAGATATTATTAACCATTTTTTCTTTGAATTTGTCAAAATATTTTTCTCCTTACTTTTTATTCAAAGGACAAAAGTGACCCGTCCTCAAATGTCCTTTGAATTATTTACAATCATACCAATTAGTAGCTTCTGAAACTTCTACAACTAATGGTACAGATAATTTAGCGGCATTTTCCATACATTCCTTTAGTATTTCTTTTGCCTTTTCTTTATATTCTATTTTTGCTTCTAAAATTAATTCATCATGTACTTGCAATATAATATTTGTATCTATGTTTGCTTCTTCTAATTTCTTATTTAAATTAACCATAGCTATTTTCATTATATCTGCTGCAGTTCCTTGAATTGGTGTGTTCATTGCTGCTCTTTTACCAAATTCACGAACCATATAATTATTAGATTTTAGTTCTGGTATATATCTTCTTCTATTAAATAGAGTCTCTACATAGCCTTTTTCTTTGGCTTCTTCTACTACTTCTTCCATAAATTTATTTATACCATTATACTTTTCTAAGTATTGTTCAATATACTCTTTTGCTTTTTTTCTTGAAATTCCTAATTGTTGTGCTAGGCCAAAATCTGATATTCCATATACTATTCCAAAGTTAACTGCTTTTGCACTTGAACGTTGTTCTTTTGTAACCTGTTCTATTGGAATATTAAGTACTTTAGATGCTGCTTGTTTGTGTATATCTTCTCCATCTTTAAATGCCTGTAACATATGTTCATCTTGTGAAATATGAGCTAATACTCTTAATTCAATTTGTGAATAGTCTGCATCTATAAAAACATAACCTTCTCTTGGTTTAAATACTTTTCTTAGTCTTTTTCCAAGTTCTATTCTTGTAGGTATATTTTGTAAGTTTGGTTCTGTACTACTAATTCTACCTGTTGCTGTTACCGTTTGGTGGAAGAATGAGTGTATACGTTTTGTATTTTCATTTATATATGGAAGCATTCCTTCTACATATGTAGAATTTAGTTTTGTAAGACCTCTATATTCTAATATTTTATTTACAATAGGATGTTCATCTTTTATTTTTTCTAATGCATCTACATCTGTAGAATAGCCTTTTTTAGTCTTTTTTGAACTTGTTAACTTAAGCTTTTCAAATAAAATATTTCCTAATTGTATTGTTGAATTTATATTAAATTCTTCTCCTGCTAGTTCATATATTTCCTTCGTTAGTTTTTCTAATTGTTGCTTTATTTCATTTCCAAATGATATTAATTCTTCTTTATCTAAATACATCCCATTGTATTGCATTTTCGCTAATACTTCTACTAATGGCATTTCTATATTTTTAAATAAATTTATTTCATTGTGTTTTTCTAATTCTTTAGTCAATATTTCTTGTAATTTTCCTATATTATATGTGTAAAAAGCATTTGTTTGAACAATTGCTTTTTGTTCATCTTTCAAAGTATTTGTTTCAAATAAATTCATTTGTTTATTTGAATTGGTATCTATTCCATTTTTTTGTAAATATTCTTCTACATCTAATTCTAAATATTGATTTATTAAATTGTTTAGTTCATATTTATTAGTTGTAGGACTTAGCAAATAAGCTGCAATCTCTATATCAAAGAAGATGTTTTTCATTGTTATATTGTTTTCCCTTAAAAGCACATAATCTTCTCCTAATTTATAGCCTATTTTTTGTATATTTTCATCTTCAAAAATATCTTTAAGTTTTTCAAGTTCTTCTTTACTGTTTATAGTAATATAATATACTTTCTCATTATAAAGTATACTTATTCCATTAACGCTTTTTTTAATTATATTCTTTGAAGTTTTGTCCTCATTTTTATCAAAATAATAGATTAATATTTTGTTTTGTTTTATATCTTCTAGGAGCTTACTACATTCTTTTGAATTAATTTCAAGCTCTGTTACTTCAATTTTTTCTTCTTTATTTTCTGTTGTATTTAGTCTTGTTCCATTTTCTTTTAAATTAAAACGTTCTATATATCTATTAAATCTAAGTGATTTAAAATCCTCATATACTTTTTCGTTGTCCCACTCTTTTACTTTTAAATCTTCTATCTTTTCTTCTATTGGAACTTGTAAGTTTATTGTTCCTAATGTTTTTGAAAGGAAAGCCAAATCCTTATTTTCAATCATTTTCTCTCTAGTTTTGCCTTTTATTGTCTCTGCTTTTCCATTTTCCAATTCCTCATATATATTTTCTATAGTTCCATAAGTTTGAATTAAAGAAAGAGCTGTTTTTTCACCTATTCCTGGTACCCCTGGAATATTGTCTGATGCATCTCCTTGAAGTCCTTTTACTTCTATTAGTTGTATTGGTTCTAATCCATAAACTTCTTTTATTTTATTTCTATCAAAATCTTCTACTTCTGTTTTTCCCATTTTTGTTCTTGGAATTCTAACACAAATATTGTCTGAAGTTAATTGGAATGTGTCTCTATCTCCTGAAAGAATTGTTACATTTATTCCTTCTTTTTCTGCTCTTTTTGAAAGAGTGCCTAAAACATCATCTGCTTCATATCCTTCTTTTTCTATAATTGTAATGTTCATATCTCTTAGAATATCTTTAATTATAGGCATTTGCACAGCTAACTCATCTGGCATGCCATGACGATTTGCTTTATATCCTTCGTACATTTTATGTCTTGCTGTTGGAGCTTTTAAATCAAATGATACTGCTAAATATTCAGGATTTAAATCTTCTATTATTTTAAATAAAATTGCTAAAAAGCCATATACTGCATTTGTATAAGTTCCATCTTCTGTCATTAACATTTTAGAACCCATAATACCATAAAATGCTCGATTCATTATACTATTTCCATCTACTACAACTAGTCTACTCAAAGTTTTTCCTCCTTAGAAATAACTAATATTTGTTACTCAATTATATTATTTTCTTTATTTTACTATTTAAACATTTAAAAAGCAATATAATGTTTAGAAACAAATAAAAAAATGAAAATATAAAGCATCTTATATTTTCATTTTTTTAGTTTTCTATTAATAAAATGTACCAAAAGGGACAGATTAACCAAAAGGAAACGTCCCTAAAGGTAATTTATTTATTATTTAAGATTTTGTCTAATTCTTTAAATCTTTTTATTTTTTGTGTTGTTGTTTTTTCTAGTGGTTCTTTTGTTAATATAAGTTCTTTTATTCTTTTAAATACTGATAAGTTTTTATTTATTTCTTTAATATCTTCCCATACTGCTTCTTCATATTCTTTTTCTGTCTTTTCTCCAAATTTTTCTTTTATTGCTTCTTCGTCGTATACTATTTTTATTCCAAGTGCTAGTTCATTTTTAGAATTTTCTCTTGGGAATAAAATGCTTTCTTGTACATATGGTAATCTATTTACTAAAAATTCAATATCTGATGGATAAACATTTTCTCCATTTTTTAGTACTATAACTTCTTTCTTTCTTCCTGTAATATATAAGAAACCATCTTTATCAAAGTAACCTAAATCTCCTGTTTTAAACCATCCATCTTGCAATACTTCATTTGTTGCTTTTTCATTTTCATAATATCCAAGCATAACGTTTGGACCTTTTGCAACTATTTCTCCGACTTTTGTTTCTGTATTTTCTTTTTCAGTATCTAGTGCGTTTGTGTTTGTTATTTCATTTCCGTCTTCATCTATTAATTTTATTTGAACATTGTATGGATTTCTTCCAACACTTCCTGGTCTTTTTTGTTTATCTGTCTCTGCTGCAATTAATGGTGATGTTTCTGTTAATCCATATCCTTGAACTGATGCTATTCCAAACATGTTATATCCATCTATTGCATGTTTGTTCATTGCTGCAGCACCAAAGTATAATATACGAACTTTTCCACCTAATTGATCTATAACTGATTTGAATAATTTTCTTCTAATATCTATATGTAAATATTTATATAGGAAATTTGAGAATTTTCCCATTGTATTTACTAGTTTAGTTTTTCCTTGTTTTTCAATTCCTGTTTCTATTTTTTTGTACATAGTTTCTAAAACTAAAGGAACTGCTACTATTACGCTAACTTTATATTCTTCTAAGTTTTTAGCTATATATTTTAGTCCATCGCAAAATGCTACTGTTACACCACTATAAAAACCATATAAGAATGTTATTGTACATTCAAAAGTGTGATGTAATGGTAAAAATGATAATATTACATCATCTGAATACATTTTTGACATTTTAGCCATAGCTGTTACATTTGAGCATATGTTTTTTTGTGAAAGCATTACACCTTTTGCTTGAGATGTAGTTCCAGAAGTAAATAATAATGCACTCATTTTTTCATTATCTATTTTTATTTTATTATAACTATCGTTACCATTTTTTATTAGTTCTTTTCCTTCACTTACTAATTCTTGGAATGATAGCACTCCATCTTTTTGTTTTTCTAAATCCATATTTATATATGTTGTTAAATTGCTAGTACTTTCTTCTCTAATTTTATTAAATATTTCTGCAAATTTATTTTCATATACTACTGCATCTGCTTTACTTATTTTTATTAGATTTTCTATTTCTCCTTTTGGAAGTGCTTTATCTAATGGTACTATTACCATATTTCCTGTTGTTACAGCTAAATATGTTACACACCATTCATATCTGTTGTTTCCTATAACAGCTATTTTTTTATTTTCTAATCCCATATTTAATAAAGCTGTTGAGAAAGCTACTATTTCTTCTTTTATTTCTTTATATGTTTTTTCTACTAAGCACTCATTTTCTTTTTTGAAATTCTTTTTAAATTTGTATGCTATATTATCTGGATAATGTTCTACTGTATAATCTATCATTTCTCTAAAATTGTTTATTTCATGTATTTTATGAAGTTCATTATTAAATTTCATTTTTAAATTCCTCCAATCATTTTTATATGTAAATTATATAAAACCTTAAAATAAAAAACAATGAATTTGACCAGTTATTCTGTTTACAGAATATTCCATTTTGTTATTTTATTAATTCAACATCTTTCTTTATTTGCTTACTATATCTATCTTCCTCACTAAATACGCAACCACAATACTTTTGCATATAAAGACCTAAATCATGAGCCTTCTGGTGTCCTTCCCAAAAACCAACTCTAAAATCTCTATATAAAAATTCTATTCCAAATTCTTTGCTTAAACTTTCCATATATTCTTTTATAAAATCATGTTTTTGATATATGCTGTAAAGTAATGTTGTAGATACTGCATCATAACCATGTTCTTTTGCATATTCAAATGTTTTTCTTAATCGTACTGGATAACAATAGTTTGTACACCTATTTTTTAAATCTCCTACTACATTTTTGCAAAACTCATCTAAGCCATATTCCTCTTCGAATATGGCTTGTATGTTTATAGATTTAGTATATTCTTTTAAACAATCTCTTCTTGCCTTATATTCCATATATGGATGTATATTTGGATTGTACCAAAATATTGTTGGTTCTATTCCTTCATTTCTCAATGTATCTATGCAATATACGCTACAAGGTGCACAGCATGTATGTAGTAATAACTTCATTTTAAATTCTATTCCTTTCTCGTTTTTAAAGTTCATATAGTTGTAAAAATTATATAGTTCTTTAGAGTATTCTCTTTCTATTATCTTAATTCTTTTCTTTTTACATCTTTAAATTTTATCTTTGTTTGTCTTATTAGTTCTAATATTAAAATTGTAATTACCATAACTAGAAAATATGGTATTCCAACTGATTCGTCATCTATTTTTGTTGCATATGTAATAGTGTAAGAATATATTACACCCATTGATAAATATAATGTATATCTAATATTTTTAGCTTTTTGATAGAATAATGTTGGAAATAGCCATATTACATACCATGGATTGAAATTTGTAATTAATACAAATGTAAATATTAATAAGAACATTTGATATGTTTTCATTAATTGGCTGAATTTAATATTATTGCTATCTTTAGCAAAAAATAATTTGAATAATATTGCAATATACGAAAAGGCAAATATTGCTAGACTTAATATTTTTATTAAGTCTAATGCTTTCTCATCTCCATTTAATAAATAATATATTACTAAAAATATTGACCTTCCGTATTTATTTTGTTGCACAAAAATACCTGATAATACTCTAAAATCTTTTATATATAGTAAATAGAAAGCACATATAATTATAACAAATTCTAACACGTATAATAAAGTTTTAATTATTTTATTTTTTGTTTTTTCTTCTTTTAACGCATATATTAATATAAATGGCAACAATAAGATACTTAAATATTTTATATCTGTTGCAATTGCAATGCATGCAACTGATAAAAATATATTTTTTCTGTTTTTTATAAAGTAAATTCCAAGTAGTATAAAAAATACTAGAAAAATATCATTATGAACATTGCTTAAAAATTCAAATAGTATAAATGGATTTAAAGCAAACATAGCCACAAATATTTTTTTGTTTGTTATCTTATATATTAAATATGTACTTGTTAAAAATATAATTAAAGATGCTAGTTTAAATATATATAATGAAGCTGTTATATTTCCAAATGATAAAGAAGTTAATGCTTTACAAATAATACTCCATGTAGGTCCATATACAACAGGTTCTGTCCTCCAGCATCTTGCTACTTTTCCTAGCATTTCATCTGGTCCATTTTTATCCCATACATTTTGCACTGATGTATAATATGGATTTTCATTGTAGTGTGAATCTACCCATCCATTCCCTATATATGAGAATACATCTAAACTTGTTGTTGGAATTATTATTGCGAATAACATACCTATAATTATTATAAATATAAACATTCTCTTGTTAGTTTCAAATATCTTACTAATATTCTTTAAAATTTTAAAATATAATAGAAATAATATTGAAAATAGAATCACATAGATAATTGCGTTAATATAATGTTCATATTCTCCTGTAGCACTTCTATACATATATGAAAATACATACACAAAATTATATATTGTTCTATTTTTTATCAAATAAATTATAGATGGAATAGTTAATAACACACTTGTAAAAAAATATATTATTTTTATTATACTATCTTTATTAAAAATTTTTCTTATATTCATTTTCTCTTTTACCTTTTTATATTTTTATATATGAAACATAGCAATATTAGTAATTACAAATATCTGCATTATTAATATTAATAACACTATATTTTTTGTTGTTTTTTCATCATCTAAAAATCTTCTACTAGACAATAGCAATATTAGCGGTAATATTGGTAACAGATATCTTCCTTGTATTCCCTCTATATAATCAAGTTCTAATCTTGCCCAACCTAAAAACATTGAAGTAAAAATTAATACTATTATAGATACTACTATAAATAAACATAAAACTTTTTGCCAGTTTTTAAATTTAAAGCTCTCTTTTTCTCCTTTTGTTATAAGCAGTATAGTTGTTATTAATAATATAATCGGAAACACATATATTTTTACATTTTCATTCCATTCTAAATATCCACCAAATATTTCTTCTAAATATATATATCCTCTGCTTGCTATTGTATATAGTACTTTTCCCATATATTGGATTGGATTTTGTATTATATATTCAATAGCGCTTTGATTTTGTCCCCCTACATTTGTTTTGGTTCCATTCAAAAAACATACAAAATCAGCAAAACTTGCTAATAAAAAGATAGAACATAACCAAAAATATCTATTATTTTCAAATTTTTCTTTAGGTATAATAAAAACGAATAATATCATAGGTAAATATATAGTTTTGCTAATAGCTAATACTATAGATATTAATAATATTATTACCATTTGTTTGTTAGATACTTTTTCTTTTATTCCATATGCTAAATACAAAACAAAACTAATAAATAAAATTGCTGTTGCTATTGCAATGCCATCTGCTGACAAAGTTACATATCCTTCTATTGAAATTGGTATTAAAGATATTAAAAAAATAACATTTTTCCCAAAAGGAATAAGTTTAACTGCATAATAAAGCATAGTTATACATACAATCATATTTAATATTCTTGCAAAATATAATTGTATCAATGCATTATTAGTAAATATCTTTCCTATCTGTATTCCTATTAATTGAGGTAAATATGTTATAGGAGAATAAGATGCTATTCTACTTTCCATATTAACTTTTTCTGTATTCACATTATAATTATCTTTTGGCTGTTCAAAAAGACTTGTATATAAAGGTTTATCTTTTAGCGCCTCTATTACTCCTAATTGTAAATTTACATTTTTTCCGTCGCTTACTATTTTTCCATTTGCATATTCATAAATTCTAAAACCATGAATAGATTCATCATGTCCTTTTGTTATAGGCATCGCTATACAAAGTAATGTACAAAATGATATTGCAACTACTAAAAAGATTTTTTCTACTTTTAATTTACTATTATTTATATATGTATATAAACATATCAAAATTAATATTAGTACAACAATAATTATATTAACAATCAATTTTTCATATAATTCAAAATCACTAATTTCCACTCTATAATTAAAATATAAAAGCATTAATATTGCAGAAATACATATAATTATTATTTGTTTTGCTTTATCATTATTCTTTACTATTTTCATCTAAATCTCCTATTTATCTTCTTCATATAAATATCCCATATGTTCATATGCTTGTTTTAATGGTATTCTACCTCTTGGTGTTCTTGCTATAAACCCTATTTGAATTAAATATGGTTCATATACATCTTCTACAGTTTCTATTTCTTCACCTATTGTTGTGGCTAAAGTATCTATTCCTACAGGTCTTCCCTTATATGTTAAAATCATAGTTTCTAGTAGCTTTCTATCTATTTCATCAAGCCCTAGCTCATCTATTTCTAACCCATTTAATGCTAATTTCGTGATTTTTAGGTCTATATAACCATTTCCAACTACTAATGCATAATCTCTTACTCTTTTTAATAATCTATTTGCAATTCTTGGTGTTCCACGAGAACGTCTTGCAATTTCTATGCAAGATGTATCATCTATTTCTATATTTAATATTTTAGCTGAACGTTTTACTATTTTGCTTAAATTCTCTACACTATATAATTCTAATCTATGTATTATACCAAATCTATCTCTTAAAGGTGTTGTAAGAGAACCTGCTCTTGTTGTTGCTCCTATTAAAGTAAACTTTGGTAAATCAATTCTTATAGATTTTGCTTCTGATCCTTTGCCTATAATTATATCTAATGTGTAATCTTCCAATGCTGGATATAATATTTCTTCTACAGATTTGTTTAAACGATGTATTTCATCTATAAATAAAACATCAAATTCATTTAGTCCTGTTAAAATTGCTGCTAAATCTCCTGGTTTTTCTATAGCAGGTCCTGATGTTATTTTTATATTTGAATTCATTTCATTTGAAATAATATTTGCAAGTGTAGTTTTTCCAAGTCCAGGAGGGCCATATAATAAAACATGATCAAGAGGCTCACCTCTTTTTTTGGCAGCCTCTATATATATTTTCATATTCTCTTTTACTTTATCTTGTCCAATGTAGTCCTTTAATTTTTGAGGTCTTAATGTGTTTTCCATTCGCTCTTCTGTTGTGTCTTGTAATTCTGGACAAATTAATTTGTTTTCTTCTAACTCCATTTTTTTAAGCCCCTTATTTATTTTGTTTTAAGTCTTCTAATTGTATATATCTTAACAAATTTAATTCATATTTTTCTTTATTTTGTTTTACAACTGTATCTAGTATTACCCCACATTGTGCTGTAATTAATGCAAATATCATTATACCTGTGGCAAGTATTGCTGATGGTACTTTTGTAATATATCCTGTTTTTATAAATTCAATAATAACCGGCATACCTACTATTAATCCAATAATAATAAATATAAATGCAATCCACCAAAAGAATTGTCTTGGTTTTATGTCTTTAAGCATTTTTATAATTGTCTTTATTACCTTTATTCCATCTTTTATAGTATTTAGTTTTGAAAAACTACCAGATGGTCTATCTCTATATATAATTGGTATTTCTTGTATTATAAATTTTTTATCTAAAGCATGTAAAGTCATTTCTGTTTCGATCTCAAATTTAGGACTCATTACAGGTATATTTTTTACAAATATTTTGTTAAACACTCTATAACCTGTCATTATATCTTTTAAATCTGTTTTAAATAATTTGTTTATAGAATTCTTTACTATATTATTTCCAAATCTATGGAATGGTCTCTTATTTTCTTTTTTATAAGTTCCATTAGTTAATCTATCACCTATTACCATATCAGCTTGTCCATTTTTTATTGGTTCGATTAATTTGTATACTTCTTCAGCAGGATATGTATCATCTCCATCCACCATAATATAGATATCCGCTTCTATATCTCTAAACATACTTCTTACTACATTACCTTTGCCCTGTCTATATTCATGTCTAACTATTGCTCCATTTTTAGTAGCAATTTCTGCTGTTTTATCCTTAGAATTATTGTCATATACATAAATATCTGCATCAGGCAATTCTCTTTTAAAATCTTTTATTACCTTTTCTATTGTCAGTTCCTCATTGTAGCAAGGTATTAACACTGCTATTTTTTCCATTTGTTTTCCTCTTATTTTTTATATTTATTCATTCATTTCTTTTTCTCCATTATATTCGTTTATAAAATATAGTGGCCTATTTTTTGTTTCATTAAATATTCTTCCTAAATACTCTCCTATAATTCCAAATAATAATATTTGTATTCCTGAGAAAAATAAAATAAGTAATATTATTGCTTGATATGCTTGTACAAAAGTAGATGTTGCAAAACATTTTACAATTACATATATGAAATATATAAATAAAGCTAAAAATGTAGGAATACTTAAGTATGTTGATATTCTAAGAGGTGAAGTTGTAAATGATGTTATTCCGTCTATTGCTAAATCTATCAATCTTCTATAATTCCATTTTGTACTTCCTGCAATACGAGGATCTCTTTCATATAAAACTTCTTTTTTATTATATCCTATCCAACTAAACATAGATTTTGAACATCTTTGAGATTCTCTTAATTTTTTTAGTGCGTTTACACAACGCTTATCTAATAATCTAAAGTCCCCCGTATCTTTTTGAATTGGAATTCTTGTTAAACTTTGTAACACTCTATAGTACATTTTAGATGTAAATTTCTTAAGCCAAGTTTCACCTTTTCTACTACTTCTTCTAGCATATACATCATCATAACCTTCTTCCCAATATTTAATCAATTCTGGAATTAATTCTGGTGGATCCTGTAAATCCGCATCCATAAATATTACGCAGTCTCCCTTTGCATAATCTAAACCTGCTATCATAGCAATTTCTTTTCCAAAATTACGAGAAAAGTCTACATAGCAAATCCTTTCATCTTTTTTTCTTAACTCTTTTATTATTTGAATTGTTTTATCTTTACTTCCATCATTTACGAATAAAACTTCAAATTCATAATTGGTTACTTCATTCATTAATTTTTTTAGTCTTTCGTATAGCATTGGTAATGATTCTTCTTCATTATATGCTGGTATAATAATACTAATTTTCTTCATTTTTTTCCTCCATCTTTGTTTTTTAATTTGCAAATTCATATATTGCACAATTTTCTGTTTCAAAAATTATTTTACTATTTTGTAACCTCAATACCTTACTATAATAATTTAAATATGACTTTTTTAAAAATACAACTAAATATTCATATTCTCCTTTATTCCATTTTTGAATATGTTCATTTATATTAGGTTTATCTATTCCTTCTCTATTTTCATATGTAAAAAACATTTTAAATAAGAAATTATCTATATAATCTCCTAAGTATAATAAGTTTTGTTTTTCTATTAGTTTATTTTCATATATGTATTTTAAAGTTTCTATACGATCTTCTGTAAATTCGTTTTGAATCAGTTTCATCACTGCCTTATTTGAATTGTATATATCAAATAGTTTTTTATAACTTTCATTGTATGTTTTAAAACCATTCGGATCTATATTTACAAAAATTATATTCAAAATTAAAATTATGCAATATAAAGATATAAATATTAAAGAAAATATTTTCCCAAGCTTTAATCTATCTATTATTAAGCATAAACTTTTATAAAATAGTATTAATAAAATTGCGTTTAATAAGAAATATGGTTTCATAAAATAGTATGTTGATACATAACCTGTAAATAATCCTATTAATAATAAGAACATAAAAGAACAAATTGTAAATAATGTTATCATTTCAATATTTATTTTTTTATTTTTTATTTTATTAAAAATATAATATATGACAAATGGAATAAAAATAATTATATTTGACCAATAATTAATATAAATATATCCATCTATCCATAATTGTTGTTGGTTTTCCAAAACTATATTTTCTAATATCCTAGGTAATAAGAAAAAGCTTAGTCCTATAATACCTGGAATGATAAATATAATAATTAATTCTAATATACTTTTTTTAGTAAGTAATTTTTCTTTGACTTTGATTTTTTCATAAATAAAATAGAAAAATTCTGCTAAATAAATTATTGGTGCAAGTAAGTTATATGTAAGCATGATTGCTGTATTTAGTAAAAATAACAAAATATACATTATTTTTTTATTTTCTCCATGCAATATTTCTATTATATATAAAATAGTAATAAATTCTAGGATTCCTAATGTAAAATAATGAAATCCTGTAATAATAGAGTTTAATGGATATCCTATCATAAATAAGATAGAAATAACATATGATAATATATATTTTGATTTTCTATTACAATTCTTGGATGATGTAATTAATAAATAGAATACGTATCCTATCATAAAGTAATATGAAATATCTGTAAACATATATACTTTATACAAATTAAATTCTCCAATTATATTTACTAGTGCTTTCATTAATAAACCATCATTTACATAGCTTGCTATCATGAAAGTAGGATTAATTGCTTCCCAATTTTTCATTGAATCTAATAAAAAATCGCTCTTTGAAAAAGTAATCGCTGCTTGACAATGCATAACTGAATCTGTAGAAATATAACGGAAATTTTCCAAAATTCCATATTGTCTATATAAAATAGGTATATTTATAATTAGTAATATTATTAAGAAAATAATATCTCTCTTTTTTATAGTATAACTCTGAAATTTCTTTATTTTAAAAAAGTAGACAACCCATAATATAGTAATTAATATTATATTGATAATACTCATATTAAAAAGTGTAATTGGAGTTTTCATTAAATCTAATAAATATGCTATTATTGTTTGATAACACATAAAAGCTATTATTGTTATAATAATACTACTAATTATATTTATTTTTTTATCTATTTTTTTTATTAATATTATGGTTATAAGTAATATATTAATAGAAATTAGATAAATAATATTCACTTATACTTCCCCTTTTCTTTCGAATTCTATTTTAAATATTCTGGATGATTTACATACCAATCTATAGTTTTTACTATACCATCTTCAAATTTTGTTTTTGGAAGCCATCCAAGTTCAGTACTTATTTTTGTAGGATCTATCGCATAACGCCAGTCATGTCCTTTTCTATCTTCTACATATGTAATTAAACTTTCTGGTTTTCCTAATTGTTTTAATATTAGTTTAACAATTTCAATATTTTGTTTTTCATTGTGTCCACCAATATTATATCTTTCACCATTTCTTCCTTTATGGAATACTAAATCTATTGCTTCGCAATGGTCTTCAACATACAACCAATCTCTAATATTTTTACCTGTTCCATAAACTGGTAATGGTTCATCATTTAATGCTAACTTAATCATATGTGGTATTAATTTTTCATTGTGTTGATATGGACCATAATTGTTTGAGCAGTTTGTAATGTTTACATTCATTTTGAATGTTTCATGATATGCTTTTACTAATAAATCTGAACTTGCTTTAGATGCTGAGTATGGACTACTTGGTTTTATTGGTGATGTTTCTGTAAAATATCCTTCGTCTCCTAATGCTCCATATACTTCATCTGTTGAAATATGCATAAATTTATTTGGTGAACCTTCTCCCCATTTTCTTTTTGCAACTTCTAATAATGTATGTGTTCCTAATACATTAGTTTGTGTAAATATAAATGGTGTTTTTATACTATTATCTACGTGACTTTCTGCTGCGAAATGGATTACACCATCTATATCATATTTATCAAATATTTCTGTCATTCTTTCAAAATCACATATATCTGCTTGTTCAAAATCTATTTTGTCTATTACATTTTTTAAGTTTTCCATATTTCCTGCATATGTTAGTTTATCTACTACTACAATATGGTATTCTGGGTATTTATTTACAAAATACTCTGCAAAATTTGCTCCTATAAAACCTGCAGCTCCTGTTACTAATATATTTTTCATTTTAAATTCCTCCTTTAAATTACTCAATTCTTATTTTATATAATCATTTTTATTTAATACATCACATTTAATTTATTTTTTATATTTAGTTATCTTTAAAACCATTTTCTGCTAAATCTTTTAGATATTTTCCATATTCTGTTTTTTCAAGTGGTTTTGCTAATTCTAATAATTGCTCTTTTGAAATCCATTTATTTAAGTAAGCAATTTCATCTGGAGAACAAACTTGAAGTCCTTGTCTTTTTTCTATTGTTTGAACAAAACTTGCTGTTTCTAAAAGTGCATCATGTGTTCCTGTATCAAACCAAGTTGTTCCTCTTCCTAATTTTTCTACATTTAGCTTACCTTGTTTCATATATTCTTCATTAATAGAAGTTATTTCTAGTTCGCCTCTTGCAGATGGTTTTACATTTTTTGCAATTTCAATTACGCTATTAGGATAGAAATATAAACCTGGTACAGCATAATTTGATTTTGGAATGCTAGGCTTTTCTTCTATTGATATCGCTCTACCTTCTTCATCTATTTCTACCACACCATATGCTGTAGGATCTTTTACTAAATATCCGAAAATAGTAGCCTCTTCTCTGCTGTTTGCTCTCTTTAATATTTTAGATAAACGTTCACCATAGAACATATTATCTCCAAGTATCATTGCTACATCGTCTTTTCCAATAAATTCCTCTCCTATTAAAAATGCTTCTGCAAGTCCTCTTGGTTTTTCTTGAATTTTATACTCAAAATTCATTCCCCATTTTGAACCATCGCCAAGTAATGCTTCAAATATAACAATATCCCTTGGTGTAGATATTATTAATACATCTTTTATCCCTGCTTCCATAAGTATTGCTAGAGGATAATAAATCATTGGTTTATCATACACTGGCATAATTTGTTTAGAGATAGCAAGTGTTAATGGGTATAATCTTGTTGCACTTCCTCCTGCAAGTATTATTCCTTTTCTTTTTTTCATTCTAAATCATTCCTTTACATTATTTTGACATTCTTATAATATCATTGTTTATAGTATTTTTCAACATATATGATTAAATTTATGTGACTTTTGATATTTTATAGAATATATTTTTCATAATATAAAAAATAGTGTGATTAATAAATTAATAATCACACTATTTTTTTATTACATTTCCTTTTCTACCTTTAAGTACCTTTCTAATGCATCTTCCCATGAAGGAACAGCAATTCCTGCATTTAAAATCTTTTCTTTTGAAAGCATTGAATTTGCTGGTCTTTTAGCTGCACTAGCAAATTCTTCTGAAGTTACAGGGGTTACTTTGCAAGAAATTCCTGCTAATTCATAAATCTTTTTAGTAAACTCATACCATGTTGTAAAACCTAAATTAGTCGTATGGTAAATACCATAAGGAATTTTCTTTTCTAATGCCTGATAGATAATGTCTGCCAAATCTACAGCATATGTTGGACTACCATGTTGATCACAAACAACTTTTACTTCATCTTTTTCTTTTCCGAACTTAAGCATTGTTCTTACGAAATTTTTACCATCTCCATAAAGCCATGCTGTTCTAAAAATATAGAAGTTGTTCATGTTTTCTTCAATTGCTTCTTCACCTGCTAATTTAGTTCTTCCATATGCAGTTACTGGTGCTTTTGAATCATCTTCTTTATAAATTTCTTCTAAAGATAAATCTCCTCCAAAAACATAGTCTGTACTGATATGAACTAATTTGCAATTGTTTTTACTTGCTGCAATTGCCAAATTTCTTGGTCCGTCGGCATTAATTTTTCTTGCCAACTCTTCCTCTGTTTCTGCTTTGTCAACTGCAGTATATGCTGCACAATTGATAATAACATCTGGCTTAATGTTGTATACAAATTCTTCCACTTCTTTAAGATTTGTAATATCTAAAGAAAGCTCTGTCCCAACTACATCTGTTAAAATTAATTCATGCTCCTTGAATCTTTCTCTTACCGCTTTTGCCAACATTCCGTTAGCTCCTGTAATTAAAATTTTCATAAAGATTTTTCCTTCCTTTCTGCAATTTTATATATTATAAGATATACCTTATTTCGAAAAATGTCAAATTTTTAGTAATTTTCCTCTTTAACTAAATCTAAACTAGCTCTTATAACTTTATCCATGTCATAATATTTGTAATTTCCTAGTCTTCCACCAAATATAACATTTTTATTTTCTTTTGCTAATTCTTTATATTGTTCAAATAATTTTGTATTTTTTTCATCATTTACTGGATAATATGCTTCATCTCCTAGTTTCCAATCTCTTGGATATTCTTTTGTTATAATAGTTCCTTTGCAATCATTAAATTCAAAATGTTTATGTTCTATAATTCTTGTATACTTTTCATTATGACTAGTATAATTTACAACTGCTACCCCTTGATAATTATCTACATCTTCATATATTTCATTTTCAAATTTTAATGATCTATATTCTAAGTTTCCTAATTTGTAGCCAAAGAATTCATCAATCATACCTGTATATAAAACTTTTTCTGCAAGTTCATTGTATTTTTCTTTATTTTTTAAATAGTCAGCATTAAGTTCTATATCACATTTTTCTAACATTTTTTCTATTATTATATTATATCCTCCAATTGGAATTCCTTGGTATCTATCATTGAAATAATTATTATTAAAAGTAAATCTTACTGGTAGACGTTTTATAATAAATGCTGGTAGTTCTTTGCAATCTCTTCCCCATTGTTTTTCAGTATATTCTTTTACCAATTTTTCATATATATCTTTTCCAACTAAAGAAATAGCTTGTTCTTCTAAATTTGTAGGATTTTCTACTCCATATTTTTGTTTTTGTTCTTCTATTTTTTCTTTTGCTTGCTTAGGAGTTACAATTCCCCATAATTTTGAAAAAGTATTCATATTAAAAGGCAAATTGTACAATTCTCCTTTATAATTTGCGATTGGTGAATTTATATAATTATTAAATTCTGCAAATTGATTAACATAGTTCCATATTTCTTTATCACTAGTATGAAATATATGTGCACCATATTTATGTACATTTATATTATTAATTTTTTCACAGTAAATATTTCCTCCAATATGATTTCTTCTGTCTATTACTAAACATTTTTTATTTCTTTTGGTCATTTCATATGCAAAAGTTGCTCCAAATAAACCTGCTCCAACTATTAAATAATCATATTTTTTCATTTCTTTCTCCCTTCTTAAGGTACAAAAAAGTAATAGTAGTACCTTATACCACTATTACTTTATCATTACTTTTTTATTTTTTCAACTATTAATATATAATTTGTACTTCTTTATTTGCACTTAACATTCTTGCTTTATAACCAACATTCATATCTACATTTCCAATTATTCCATCTACTGTACCTTTATCAGTATATTGCCACATAATGTATTTTCCTTCATAATCAGATGGTTTAGCTAAAGGATCATCTTGTGTTGCTCCTGTATAATGTGCAAGCCATACAGAATATGATGATAATTTACTCATATCTAATTTTTCTTTTAGCCACCATTTATTTGCATATATCATTGGCTCATATCCTGCTTTTTCTATTGTTTCACAGAATGCTTTTACTACTTTTGTTCTTTGCTCTACTGTTAAATTATCTGCTCTTCCTAATTTATTTGGATGAGAAGATTCTTCAGTATCTATGGCTATAGGATATGTAATTTTGTATTTTTTAATTAAATTCAATGTAAAATTTGCTTCTTCTATAGCTTCTTGCTCATTTATTGCTTGAGAAAAGAAGTATACCCCAACTTCTATATTTTTGTTTATGGCTCCATTAATATTTTCTACAAATTTAGAATCTTGTACTAGCTTTCCATTTATTCCATCTGAAGATACTCCATATCCTCTAATTCCTGCCCTTATCATAGCAAACTCTACGCCGTTTTCTTTAACTTTTTTCCAATCTATTGTATCTTGATATGTAGATACATCTATACCTTTTTTTGTTGTATTTTGAATTTTGTCAACAATCTCTATTTCAATTGCTTCTATTTTTAAATTTCTTCCTGTAGTTCCTGCTACTTGTCCATCTGATTTCCATTCTTGCCATCCTATATTTTGTACATGTACCCTATATTTAACACTATAATTTGGCATATTGTTTAATTTTATCTTTATTGCCTCTACATTCAAACTTCTTCCTGTAGTTCCTGCAATTTGTTCTTCATTTTTCCAATCTTGCCAACCTACAGTTTGAACATGGGCTTGATATTGTATATTTGCTGTATTATCTACTCCTTTTAGTCTAATTTTAAGTGCTTCTATTCCAAGTGATTTGCCTGTTGTTCCTGATGTATGTCCATTTATTCTAGAATAATCATTTTCCCAACCTATCATTGAAACATGAGAGTTATATTCTACTGATATATTTTTTACTGGAACAATTTTTATTTGAATAGCTTCTATTCTCAAGCTTTTTCCTTCTGTACCCGCTACTTGTCCATCTTCTTTCCATTCCTGCCAACCTATATTTTGTATATGTACTCTATATTGTATTTTATACTTTTTTGTTCCTTCTAAATTTATCTTTATAGCTTCTAATCTTAAATTT
The DNA here is from genome assembly GCA_900553405.1 of uncultured Clostridium sp. Lineage (GTDB taxonomy): Bacteria > Bacillota > Clostridia > TANB77 > CAG-508 > UMGS1663. The sequence continues at coordinate 29,514 of USDF01000004.1, forward strand.
TTACCTTCTGTTCCTGATGTTTGTCCATTTTCTTTCCAACCTTGCCAACCTATGTTTTGAACATGAGCTTGATATTTAATTTTTAAACCACTTGGTGCATTTTTTAAATTAATTTTCATAGCTTCTAGTCTCAAACTTTTTCCTTCTGTTCCTGACAATTGACCATCTTTTTTAGAATATTCTTGTTCCCAGCCAATATTTTGAACATGTGAATAATACACTATTGATACATTTTCTGATGTAGCCGCATAGCTTTTTATAAAGTTAGGATATATAGCCAAAAATAAAATTGTAAAGAAAGTAACTATCCAAATAATTTTTTTAATAGCTTTTCTCATATAATCCCCCTTAAACACTTTTCTTTATATTTTTAGTATACTATACTTGTATATACAAATTCAATGTTAATTCTTTCCAATGGTTTTAACTCCTTTTCTTTTTGTATATGCTTCTTTTATATATACTAAACTTAATAACACCGCTAGAACAATTGTTATGATAACATTTGAAATACTTGCGCCTCTCATACCCATACCCTTAATTAACATTTTTGGCACAATTAATGCAACTATAGATGATATTATATATATGTATGTTGTTACTTTTTGCTTTCTTATGGTTGTAGATACACTTAGCATTAATATTGATATTGCATAAAAGCATCCAGATAATACTAATATAAGTAAATCTATTTTATATTCATTTAAATTAACTCCATATATTAAATTTAAAATTGGTATACCTATGAAGAAGCAAACTACTTCAACTAATATTGTAAGTATTACTATCAATAATATTAAAATAGCAATAGTTCTTGTAAATTCTTTTATTTTTCCGCCGTTCCAATATTCACCAAATGCTTTAAACATAGGTTTTATTATAAACATGCTAGCTAGATTAATAGTAAATGTAGGTAAATATATAATATTATAATATGTTTGCATATCATAATCACCTGTACCATCAATAGCATATTTAACAGCATTTGTTATATATAAACTAAGTAATGTTGATATACATATCGGAAAACATTCCTTTAATAATACTTTTAAACTATTTACATTAAAATCTATTTTTTCATTTGTATATTTTTTTATTTTATTTAAATCATATAATAAAAATAATCCTAAATTCGTAACAAAAAGCACTAATGTTGAAATAGTAAGATTTTTAGTTATAACATCTGCTATAAGAAATGCTATAATAGCCATTAAATTTCTAATTACTACAGATTTACTTCCAATGTCTAATCTTCCTTGTATTTGAAATTCGCCCTGATATGTTTCACTTAAGTTATCTATTACACGAAATAGAATTAATAATAAACATATAGTTAATTTTTCTAATTCATAGCCACTGATAATTACAAATGCAATACCTATTATAAACATAATTGTTACAACAACTACTCTTAAAGCCAAGTATTCACCAAATTTATATTTTCTATTTACATCTGTTACTTGATATACTCTAATTCCATAATCTCCAATTGCATTTAAAATTACAGAAGTTGCAAATGCAATTGAAAATATTCCTGCTGCAGTAGTACCATTTATTCTTGTACAAAATAAAAGTAACACTGCACTAAGCATTGCTGCCACAACACTTGATATACTATTCCATATAAACTCTGATTTTTTTACCATTTGTTTTTTCCTTTTCTCTAAACTTAAATTTTTCCAATTAAAAACATAAATCTTAGCATTATTTCATCTATTATGTTTTGCCTAAACATTTTTGGATAAAACACTTTTTTTAATGCTATTTTCAAATTATATTTTCTATTCGTAAAAAGAGATAATAATTTTTTATTTTCTTCTGAAAGTTCTTTATAAAAACACTTATCAAATTTTAGAATTTGTAGTTTTACCATTTTAAAATAATCACCAAATATAAAATTTTTTATTCTATATATTTGAAGCTTTATAAAAGATTTTCCACAAGCACTAACATTGTTTCCATGTCTTCTATATTTTATTGTAGCTATTTTGTCATATATAACATCTCCTAACCCTGCACACACAAAATATGTCCACCAATCATGACTACAAATATCTTCGCTTCCATTTTCTAAAATAATCTTTCTTGCATTTTCATTAATAACACTACATGTTCCTAAAGTGATAGCATCTACAATAGAATTTCTAAATGAAGGGCCTTTTTTCCATCCTTTAAAATGTTCTTTAAAGTTCATTTCTCCATCATAATAATCATAGTCTGAAAAATACATTAAAACTTTATTATTATCTTTTTTATTTAAGTTTTCTACTGCTCTTTCTATTTTAAATTCCATCCAAATATCATCTTGGTCGCAAAATGCATAATATTTAAAACCTTTTGCATTTTCTAATACTTTAAAAAAGCTCTTTATATACCCAATATTTTTTCCTTCTTCTAATATAATTAGGCCTTTATTGGCATATTCTTTTAAAATATTTACTGTTCCATCTTTTGAACCATCATCTCTTACAAAAATTTTTATATTTTTATAAGTCTGATTTATAATACTATCCAATTGTTCTTTTATCCATTTTTCTCCATTATAAGTTGACATTACTACCGCAACTTCTTCATTTTCTTGCATTTATGCCTCCATAATATTACCATTTTATATCTATTTTTAATTTATCTATCATAAAACGATATAATACTAAAAACGCTTTATACATTCCTAACTTATATACTTTTTTCATAACAGCTATTTTTAAATTAGAAGAATTATGTGTTAAATTATACCAAATATTTAAATATTTGCATTTTTTCCAACCTGGAAATTCTGTATTTAAATAATTTTTTACTATTTTATATGTTTCTTTAAAATTTTTCTTATCATAAGATAATCTAAAAGTAAATGAAACTGCAAAATGTAGAAATGCCATTGCATCTAATACTTCTAATAGTTTTTTATTTTTTTCTTCATAAATTTTTCTTACATCTACCATAGCATTTTGTGTAGATTCTATTTGTTCTTTTTTAATTGTTCCCATTATAGAATCTGATCTTACCATGTAATAATATAAACTATCTTCAATAAAAGTAATTGTTTTTGTTCTTAAATATACTAAACATAAAAACATCATGTCATCTAATACCCTTGGTGGGTTTGGAAGATTATCCATTCCTTTTAATATTTCAGCTTTATAAAGTTTGTTCCATAAAGCTGTATTTATTGATAATATGTCTTCTGGATTTTTTTCCATATCTATTTTTTCATTTTTATGTTTTGTCATTTCTCTAGAATATAAATGACCTGTATCTACATCTATTCTGTCAAATCCACATACAGATATGTCTGAATTTGTTTCTTTTGCAGCATTATATAATTTTTCTGCATAATCTAAAGCTATATAATCATCTGAGTCTGTAAATGCTATGTATTCTCCTTTTGCAACTTTTATTCCGTCAAATCTACCTTTCCAAACTCCTTCATTTTTCTTATCAATTATAACTATATTTTTATCTTTATATTTTTCTTCGTATTCCATTAAAATTGATAAACAGTTATCTGGTGAACCATCATGTATGCAAATTATTTCTACTCCATCTAATGTTTGATTTACTAAACTATCCATACTTCTTCTTAAATATTTTTCAACTTTATATACAGGAACAATTATACTTACTTTTATTTTTTCACTCATTTTTTTACCTCTTTCTTATTTATCTTCTTTATCTTTTTCTTCTAATTCTTTTAATGCAATATAATGGTCTAAATCTTTTATTTTTTCATTTAGTGCCGTAATAGTTACATTATTTCCGAAAACTTCTATTAGTAAGAAAGTCATTATTATAAGGAAAACAAAATTTACTGGTGCCACAAATCCTAATTTTTCAGCTATCCATTCTACCCCTCCTGAAAAAATGCTCATTAGTATTAATGCAAGACTTCCAGCCATCCAAACTACTGAATTTGTTACTTTTAATTTTGCTTGTTTTATTCTTCTTATACATAATACAAATGATAAAATAGAACATATAATTAATATTACTCTTAATGTTATTGACATTTTATATTCCTCCTTTATTTTTTCTAGTTGTAGAACGAATAAATAGTATTGAAAATATCATATTAAACATATATTCAATTGCTTTTAAAGGTTTTAAGTAGCTTTCTCCAAATTCTCTATCACTCATTTCTACTTGTACTTCTTTAATTTTCATTCCTCTTTTTATTAGATAAACTAATGTGTCTGGTTCAGGTGTTAAACTCTTATTTTTTACAAATTCTTCTATTGCTTGTTTGTTATATGCTCTCATTCCTGATGTTGTGTCTTTAATTTTTTTCCATGTTGTAATTTTTATGCAAAATGATATTAAATTGCTTCCTAACATTCTTAAAGAATAAGGTTTCTTTTCGTTTGCAAATCTTGAACCTATTGCTACATCACAATTTCCTTTTTCAATTTCTTTCACTAAATCTTTTAAATATTTAGCTTGATGCTGTCCATCTCCATCAAATTGAATTGCTATATCATATCCTTTTTGATATGCATATTTCATTCCTACTTGTATTCCTGAAGTTAATCCATAATTTACTGGTAAAGATAGCATGTGAAAGTTATTTCTCTCACATACTTCTTTTGTATTATCTTTTGAACAATCATTTACTATTATGTAATCATAATTTGTATTTGACGTTACATCTTTTACTGTTTTTTCTATGTTTAGAGCTTCATTGTATGCTGGTATTATTAGTAGCACTTTCATATTTTTGTTCTCCTTTTAGTTTCCACTTTCTATTATATAAAAAATTCTATTATATCTGATATTGCAATAACATTTAGTATAGTTAATATAATTGGAAGCATTAGATTAACATTTTTAAATTTAATATATCTATCTTTTTTGCACAAACATAATAATAGCAATGGAAGTATTGGTATAAAATATCTTCCCTGTACTCCTAAAACCTCATCTAGTCCAACGCTTGTCCAAATTAAATATAATGCTAATATAACTAATACATATACTCCAAACATTATAAATATCATCCATATTTTTTCTATATTTCTTAATTCTTCTTTTTCATTAGTTAAAAATGGTGAAATAGCTAATATAGCAATAAACATTATAATCACTATATTCGAAGTTTCTATGTTTAGCCATCCTAATTGATTTCCTATTGCCCCATCTATATATGCACCATCTTTTATAGTATTTTTTATTATTTCTATTATATTTCCAGGATTTTCAATTATTGTTCTTATCTGTTCTGACATATTAACATTATTTTCCTGTAAATATTGACTATGACTTAATGTATTTTGGTACCTTTGCATAAACATAAACCATGCTATACTACAAATAATTGTTATTAATATAGTCGTTATTATAAAGATTATCTTCTGTTTTTTAGTAATATTTTTTGCTCCTATAAATAATAAGCTAAGTCCTATCATTGGAACATATGCAATCTTTGATATTCCTATTATTATACTCATTGCAATATATATAACTTTTTCAAACCATTTAATTTGGTCATTTTTATTTATCAGATATAATGTATATGCAATATACATTATTGAAACAGCATTTAATATACAATCTGCTGAAACTGATGCTCCCTGTTGGAAACTCATAGGTAAAAATAATATAGTTCCTATAATAAATTTTCCAAATGGAATAATTTTCATACTATAATATCCCATTATTAAAAACACTGCAAAATTAAATAGTCTTGCTAGATAAATAGTAAATATACCATTTATTTCAAATAATCTTCCTATCAAAAATCCTATAGAACTAAAAATATATAATATTGCTGGATAAGCTTGTGCTTCATTTTCTTCCTCTACTATTTCATTATAATCAGTATTTTCCATACTAGCTAGATTAAACTGTCCATATTTACTTATATTAGGAATCATATTATCCACAAAGAATTTAGGTATTTTGGTCCTTGAACTGCCATCTTCTTTTATTGGTGTAATTAATTCACCTGTTGATATCTCATAAGATTTTAATATATGAGCTTGCTCATCTGGTACATAACTTGGAGCCATAAAAAATACATATAGCATTCCTACTGGTATCAAAAAGCTTATTATTATTTTTTCTATTTTTTCCTTATTTTTTTTATAATTCAATATTATACAGCCAATAAGCATAATTATTGTTGGTACAAATATTATTAAATATTTTAATGACCATATATGTAAATTATTTCTATTTAAAACTATTTGGTAAAGTGAATATGCGCAAAATATAGCTACCAAAAACTCTATGATATAAAGAAATTTATATAAGTACTTTTTTAATATTTCTATTTTTAGGCTATTATTCTTTTTTGTATTACTTTTCATTTTATTTCCCCTTTATTGGATTATTTTGTCTGTTCTTATATTGTATTGTGCAGTATTTTTATCAAAATTTATATTTGAATATGGGTCACCTGCATCTAATACTTTTCTCCATTTTGTTTTAAAATTATTAGATTCTCTTTCAAATCTTGCTTTCTTTTCTGGAGTATCTTCATAACCTCTTGTTTTTGATTCATAGTGCATAAACTCTATATATGGGTTATATACTATTAAATATCCTGCTTGTCTAATTTTTAAGCAAAAATCCACGTCATTAAATGCTACTGCAAAATTTTCTTCATCCATATATCCTACTTCTTCATAGATACTTCTTCTAGAAAATAAGCATGCGCCTGTTACTGCAGATAAGTTTTGTGGTAAACATTCTCTTCCAAAATAAGCATGAAAATTTTTAGGTGTATTTGTAAGTAAGTTCGCTGCTAAATCACAAATTCCTATTCCTATACCAGCATGTTGTATAGATTTGTCTTCATAGTATAATCTTGCTCCTACTGCTCCTACATCTTTTCTTTGTGCATAACCTATAAATTTTTCTAACCAATTTGGTGTTAAAAGTTCTGTGTCACTATTTAGTTGTACAACAAATTCGCTTCCTTCACAATTTTTTACTCCAAAATTTATTATTTTAGAATAATTAAATCCTTTTTCTTTATATTCTATTACTCTTATTTTCTCTGATTTTTCTAGCTCTTTATAATATTCAAATGTTTTTTGATCTGTACTATTATTTTCAACTACTAGTATTTCATAGTTATTGTAAGTAGTTAGTTTCAATATTGAATTTATACAATTTTTTAATAATTTTATGCTATCTTTATTTGGTATAATTATTGTAACTTTAGGATTTCCTATAACCTCATATTCTACTTCATATACACCTGGAATATCCCCTCCATGTGTAACTTTTGCTTTTAATCCTTGTCTTTCTAAATGGTCTTCTATAACTCTTATTCCTGCTTCATATGCATATGGTTTTGCATCTGCTACCATTGCTGTTGAGTTTGGATGTACTCTCCAATGATATAACACTTTAGGAATATGAATTATATTTTTTGTTAATTCACATGCTCTTGTAATTATATCAAAGTCTTGGGCTCCATTGTATTTTTCTCTAAAGCCACCTAGTTTTTCCATTAATTCTTTTTTGAAAACAGATAAATGAGTTATATAGTTATTAGCTCTTAAAGTGTCTGGTGCAAAATCTGGTTTAAAGTGAGGATCACATCTATTTTCTTTTGTTCCTTCTATTTTGTCTTCGTCTGTATAAATGAATTCTACATTTGGATTTTCATTTATAGTTTTTGCAAGTTCATATAAACAAAATACTGGAAGTAAATCATCATGGTCTACTAATGCTATATAATCTCCTGTAGCTAAAGTAAGTGCCTCATTAGTGTTTCCAGAAATTCCTTTATTTTCATTTATAAATTTGTATTTAATTCTAGAATCTCTATTTATTATAGGTTCTAATTCTGCATTCTTTTCCGCACTTCCATCTGCTAAACACAATTCCCAATTAGTATATGTTTGATCAATTAAACAATCTACTAATTCTGCAAAGAAATTTACAGGTGTATTATACATAGGAACAACTATACTAAATTTAGGTTCAATTTTAAATTTTGTGTTTCTTTGTTCCTCTAGTCCTTGTTCATTTGGTTCATTATTATTTATCCATATTTGATATTTTTCTCTCTCACTTTGTAAGTTTTTTAATTGTTCTCCTTTGAATATTTTGGCATATAATTTTGATATTATCTTTTTTATTGTTTTTATAAACCCATATTTTTTAAAATAATATCTTGTTCTGTTTATAATATTTTTTATTTTCATTTTGTAATTTAGCTAATTTGTATAGCCTTTCTCCTTTCTAGTTAGTATAATTTTACTTAATCTTTTTTCCTAACCAACGAACTGGCTTAGTTAGTTTCCATGATGTTGAGTTCAACATTTTTTGATTTATTTGTTTTAAGTTATCATTTTCATTTTTCAATTTTTCATTTTCAAGCAATATTTCTTCTGTTTTAACTATTTTAATTTTTTTAGTATATTCATCATACTCATTTTGCAAATTTTTATAAGAATCTAATAGTGTTTGTCCTGTTTTAGTACTATTATGCAATTTCCACATTTTTTCGTTTCTTATTTCTAATTGTATTTTAGTATCTAATTCTTCAAAAATATTTATATATTCACTTAACTCTAATTTCTTATATAATTCTTCAGTTTTTATATATTCATGAGCATTTGCAAAGTACGCAATTGTTCTATATATTATATACTCAACTGGAACATTTTCATCATACCATTCTTGATCATAAAAATACATTTCATTTTCTATATAAAATATATTTTGGAAAATCATATCCCATAGTCCATTTTTTACAAAGTTGAATTTATTTGCTATGCTATCTTCTAATTTAATTTCATATTTAGTGAAAATATTATTTTCTTTTATATCATTGTAATTTGTTTTTCCAAGTTTTTCTATCAAAAACTTCCTGTATTCTCTTATCTTTTCAAAAAAAGCTTCGTTATCTTCTTTTTCTAAATATTCAAGTAATATTTTATCATAAGTTTTAACATTACTTACAAATTTACTTATTATTTTTTCTTTTTCGTAAGAATCTAATGTTTTTATGCCATTTTCATTCATTATATCTATATTTTTCTTCATATTTTCTATATGTCTTTTTGATTTTTTAGTTAAATATGTTTTTTCAACTCTATCATTAAATATTGTGGTTTGTATACTAAATTCATTTTGTCTAATATTTGTATATGATACAAATTTTATATTATTATCTACAAGTTCTTGTTTTGAAATTTCTACAAAATATGAATTTGCATATAATTTGAATAATTCTATATCTTCTTTTAATATTTCTCCATATGCTTCTGTTTGATTAAATGTTGCAAAGTCCTCTTCTCCATAAGTAAAATTTCTACTTATACTTTCTATATTTGGGAGATAATTATCTGTAAAGATTACATTTGTCATTTTATAGTCTGGTAACATATAATAATATTTATAATTAGTTAAGTTAAGTTTTTCTAATAGCTCATTTATCATTTTTTTGCTTATTGCAAAAGTTTGATTACAAAGTATATTTTTTTGAGCATACATAGTTGTCCAAAATTTCATTCCATATTTATTGTCTACTGCTAAAAGTATTTTTCCGTCTTCTTTGCAAACTTTTTTAGCTATATTTAGTATTTTTTCTAATCTTTTATATGCCTTTTTTTCTATTATATCTTTGTATATTTCTAAAGTTCCTATTAATGTAACATAGTCATATTCTTCTAATTCAAGTATCTTATCTAAATTATTTATTATTGTTATTCCTGAATCACTATATTTTTCTAATATTTCTTTTTCATCTTCTTCATTATTAACACATATAGTTACTTTTTCAAACTTATTGCATAATTCTTCTACTATTTTTATAGAGTCATATCCAATTTGTAGCACACTACTATTTTCTTTTACAGGATACCAATGTATTACATTTTTTCTAAAATCGGAATTCTTATATAATTCTTCTAATTGTAAATCTTGCATATATTATTTTTCCTTTCCTTTTATTTTCAAATTGTATATTACTCTTGATAATGCCGGCATATTTAATACCATAAAGTTTTCTAATCGATATTTAAATGTTTCATTTTTATATAGTTTCTTAAACATTTTTAAATTTCTAAAGTTTATATTTTTAGTTTGTTGCAAGCTTTTAAAATACTTGTATGCTTTTTCATTTTGCTCTTGTAATTCTTCTGGAAACTTTTCTTTGTTTTCTACATATACTCCAAAAACTCCTAATTTTACTTCTATTAAGTGATTTCTTACTTGTTCAAACTTATCAAATTTATAAACGGTATGGTTTGCGCCTATTTGATTTTTTCTATGTTGTCTATATTTTATGGTGGGCTCTTTAAGATACGTTACTTTTCCGTTTACTGCTGTAATTACTGCTATCCAATAATCATGTATCATATGTTTTGATGTTTTTGGTATTGGCAATATTTTTTTTAACATTTCTGTTTTTGCAAGTATTGTGCAACCTGTAATGCAATTGTATAAATACGCTAGTTCATATGAATTTAATGTTTTTTCTATTTTTCTACTTAACTTCATATAATCATTAAAAGAATCTTTTATAGTTTTTCCTTCTTCGTCTATCATTTCTAAATCTGTAAATACTAAATCTGCATTTTCTTCTTTTAATTTGTTATATGATTTTTCTACTTTGTCTTTATTCCATATATCATCTTGGTCTGAAAGTGCATATATACTGCTTTCTACTTTAGTAAGCAAAAATTCAAAATTTTTAACATACCCTAAATTTTTTTCTTGAAAGAAAACTTTTATTCTATTATCTTTTTTTTCATATTCCTTTAATATTTCTTTTGTAGAATCTTGTGAACAGTCATCTGAAATTAAAAGTCTAAAGTTTGTATATGTTTGATTTAAAATACTATCTAATTGTTCTTTTAAGTATTTTTCGCCGTTATATGTTGCAAGTATAATATCTATTTGTTCCATTTTGTTTTCCTTTCAGCTATTTTAATTTAATTGTAATGTCTCCATCTTTTTCTACATAATTTTTCTTTACTTTTAGTTCTTCCATCCATTGTCTTGTTTCTAATGTTTTCCATGGTCCTGAACCTTTTCCTTCTCCAGAATCATTGTTCCATAGCCACTCTGGTGTTGGCCACATACATATTGTAGGATTTATTTGTTCATATAACTCTTTTGTTGCACCACTTTGTCCATGATGAGCCATTTGTACTATATCAGTTTTTAGTTTTTCTTTTTGAGTATTAAGTAATTTTTCACTTGATTTTACTCCTGTATCTCCTAATACTAAAAAAGTTGTTTTTCCTGTGTCAAATTTAACTACCATGCTTTGTTCATTTCCTGCATTTTCAGTTATTTCAGGATTTCTTATTCCTAATATTTCTATTTTTATATCATCTATATTAATATTTTGGTTTAAACTAACATCTTCAACTTTGTCTTTTATATTATCTTGTTTTAATATTTCTAATATTTGTTTTGAAAACTCTGCTCTTGCTGGCTCATTTTCTTCATACCAAGAATAGTCATTAAATGAACAATAAATTTTTTCTATTTGTATTTGTTCATCGTTTGCTATATTAGAGAAAGCTCCAAGATGGTCATCATGTAGATGAGTTAAAAACCATGCATCTACTTTGCCACCATGTTTGTTTATTTGTTCTACTAAATTTTCTGTATCATCAATAGTTCCACCATCTATAACTATTACTTTATTGTTTTTAGTTTTTAATATATATCCCATCATTTGTCTTGTAGAATGATCTGATAATTGTGTTAATTCTATAGTATGTTCATTTGATATCCTAACTATAGATACTATTACAGCAATAATACATAATACTATTGCCAACATAGATACTATTTTTTCTTTTTTCATTTAAATCCCCTTTAATCTATTCTTTTATAATCTCTATTTCAGGGTCTATTCTTAAAAGTCCCACAGAATCTTTTGAAGATATTACTTCAATTAACAAAGCTTCATATTTTCTATTTAAAACTTCTAATTCTCCTTTAGCATTTATGTGTGTACAGCTAAAAGATAATGTATATTTATTTGGTGCTAATGGTAATCTTTGTTTGAAACTTACTGAAACTATGTCTCCTTTTTCAAATTTTCCTGGATAGATTTTTTCATTCATTGTATTTGTTCCAGCAATCTCTATTCCATTAAAATCTTTTATTGTCATAGTAAAAATAGGATTATCAATTGTTTCGTTAAATTTAATTTTTGATTTTAATACTACTTTTTTTTCGTTATCTATGCTTGATAAGAAATTGCCTTTTTCATCAAATATACCATAGTCTATAACTTCTGCTTTTTTATTTCCATATTCTATTAAATTTGGATTTTCACTAAAATGACTTTTCCAAGTATTTGTACTTCTGTTTTCTAATTCAACTTTATCTTTATTATTTAATTCTTGAATATTCTCGTTATCTTCAACTTTTTTAGTAGCATTTCCTGTAATTATTTTTTTGTAAAGCTCTACTCCATCTTTTGTATTTCCATCAAATGTTTTTGTTCCATTTTCTAGTATAATTACTCTTGTGCAGTTTTTTAGTACATCTGAAACGTTATGAGTTACAAATAAAATAGTTTTTCCTCTTTGTTTAAAATCTTGGAATTTCTTAAAACATTTTAATTGGAAAGCCATATCTCCTACAGATAAAACTTCATCTACTATTAAAACATCTGGATCTACATTTATAGCACACGCAAATGCTAGTCTTGCAAACATACCAGAAGAATATGTTTTTACTGGTTGTGATAAATGCTCTCCTATATCTGCAAAATCTATAATTTCTTGTTTTTTAGCTTCTATTTCTTTTCTTGTAAGTCCCATTACTTGTCCATGTTGGTAAATGTTTTCTTCACCAGTAAGTTCAGGATTAAAAGCTGTTCCTAATTCTAGTAATGAGCTTATTTTTCCATTTACTTGTATGCTTCCTTTAGTTGGTATAACAACACCTGTAATCATTTTTAATAATGTTGATTTTCCTGCACCATTTTTTCCAAGAATTCCAAGTACTTCACCTTTTTTTACTTCTAAATTTAGATTATTCATTGCTCTAAAATTAGAATGTCTATTTATCATTGGAAAAATTGTTTCTATTAATCTATCTTGTTTTTTTGAAAACATTTTGTAATCTTTAACTAAATCTTTAATTTCAATAATTGTCTCTTTTTCGTTATTTGACATTTTATTTTCCTTTCTTTATAGAACATCTGCAAACTCTTTTTTATTTCTTTTAAATACGCTATTTCCCCATATAAACATAATAATTGTAATTAACCAAAATACTATTGTAAATAAGAAATTATTTTCTGTTATAATATTTCCATTTATAAATACTTCTCTAAATGCTGTTACCAAATATGTAAATGGTGTACATTTTACTAAAGTTAATATTGTTTGGTGATCACTTAACATATTCAAATTCCATACAACTGGTGTAAACCAGAAGAATAATTGCATAACAATTCCAAGTAAATTTGAAAAATCTGGTACAACTGTTGTAACTGCAGATGTAAATCTTGTAAATGCTATAATAAAGCAATATGTTGCAAAAAGCACATATATCAATTGTAATACGTTTGGAATGTATCCAAATATTATACATACAATAGTTGCAACTGCTACTAAAAATAGTGCAACAAAACTAGAAGCTACAATTGATATCATAGGTATTACATCAACTGGAAATACTACTTTTTTTACTAAATAACTATATGACCTTATAGAGTTACTTGCACTCATTATACTATCATTTAGCCATTGCCACATTGCCATTGCAGGTAAAAACCATACTACATAAGGTGAATCTCCTGCGCTTTCTGTTTTTAATATATATTGAAATACAATTACATATGTAAACATAAACACAAATGGTTGTAAAAACCCCCATATACTTCCTAAACTTGTACTTGCAAAACGATTTTTAAAATCACTTTTTCCCAATTGCCAAATTAATTTTTTATTTTTAATTATAGATTTTATAAATTCCATTATGTTTCCTTTCTACTAAAACTACTTTTTTGTTCAAAAGTACCTGACCCTTTTGGGGTAGCTTTTTATTTTATCAAATATAGTAAATAAGAAATTAGTGGAAAATGAAATATTCCTTCTTCTTTTATTCTTCTTTTTCCTATATTTTTGTAAGCTAAATATTTATTGTATTTTGATAAATGAATGTTTAATATTTTTGTTTTTAGTAATTGGTTATAATAATCAATTACACCTTCTTCATCTTCATTTTTACTTAAATTAAGCTTATTTCTATATTCTAAACACATTAGACTTCCATCTAAATATGCTTTTTTTATTACTCTTTCGTTTCTATATTTTTTATATGCTAAATAGCTTTTTCCATGTTCTTGTTTCCATGTACCTAAGTTTTGCTTTAAATTTCTTCCTCCAAAAGCATTTGAGCCATGAAGTCTATACTCAAATAGTTGCTCTTCTATACAAGCTATACCTTTTTGTTTTGATGCTAAATAAACATCAATCCAGTCATGGGCCATTACATTTTCAGTAAAAGGCAACATTTGCTCTTTTATTTTTTTAGTAAACATACAAGCACAACCTATTGCAAAATGTCTCGAAAACGTTAATATATTTTCTTTTCCATTTACTCTTGGATAGCTTTTGTAGTCTAAATAACTTTCATGTAATACTTGTCCATTTTCATCTATTTGTTTACAATCTGAATATACTAAATCTACATCTTTTTCTTTTAAAGTTTTTATAGATTTTTCAATTTTATTTTCATACCAAATGTCATCTTGGTCTGCATAGCTAATATATTCCGCAGTAGATTTTGTAAGTAAAAATTCGAAGTTTTTTAAATACCCTAAATTTTTTTCTTGAAAATATAAAGTTATTCTATTATCTTTATTTGCATATTCATTTAAAATTTGTTTTACGTCTTCATTATTAGATGAGTCATCACTAATTATAAGATTAATATTTTCATATGTTTGGCTCAAGATGCTATCTATTTGTTTAGTTAAAAATGTTATATTTGGATTATATACTGCCATTAAAACATCAATTTTTTCTTGTTTATTTTCTTCCATTTCTATTTATCCTTTAATAATTCTTTTCCGCCTTTTAAATAATCTATTCCAGAGAAAATTGTAGCAATTACGCAAATTATCATCATTAATGTTGTAAGAATGTTTATAGTAATTTCGTAACCATTTGTTAGAGTTCCTGTGAATATTGTTCCAAAACTATTATTATCTATAAAAGCTAAAATAATTGCTATCATTTGTGTAACTGTTTTTAGTTTTCCCCATATACTTGCCGCAATTACTTTTCCACCTTTTTCAACTGCCACTAATCTATAGCCTGATACAATAAATTCTCTAAATACAATTATTGTAGGTATCCAAGCTGGAATTTTTCCCATTTCTACTAGTATAATCATTGCTGTTATTACTAATATTTTATCTGCAATAGGATCTAAAAATTTTCCAAATGTAGTTATTTGATTTCTACTTCTTGCAATATAACCATCTAATTTGTCTGTTATTGATGCTATAATAAATATAATATTTAGAATCCATGCTGTAGTAGGTATTCCTAAGAATTCTCCTGGTATATTAAAAAATGTTACTATTATCATTACTGGTACTAAAATAATACGAAATATTGTTAGTTTGTTTGCTAAATTCATTCGTGCTTTCCTCCATTTTTTTCAATTCTTTTTTCACATGCTTATTATATAATTGTATACAAAAAAAAGCAAGAAAAATCTCTAATTTCTTGCCTTTTTATGAATTTCAACATACACGTTTTTTTATTTTCAAACTTTTTCCGTCTTCAAAATTTCTATACTATCATTATGAATTTTTCCTTCTATTAATAACATATCATCTACTTCTACATTTCTATATATATAATCCGCAACATCATTATAAGCCATACATTCTATTGTACTCTTATTTTTTAACATTATTTTAAAAATACTTATTGATACATCTTTGCTATTGTATATAAATTCAAACTCAACTTCACTTATTACTTTTCCTAATATAAAACATATATTCATTGTTATTTTTCCTTTAAAATATATTTTCGTATAATTCATATATTCTATTTAATATTTTAAATTTACTAATACAAATTATACTGCTTCATGTTTACCTAGCTAATCTCTAGGATGGAATAAATCTCTTTAATATCTAATACTTTACTGTATATATTCCTTGAAATATATAATCTCAAATAATATTAGAGTGTGGGCCTAAACGTATTGTTCTTGTTGCTATTAGTCGCATTGTTGTTGTTACGATTGCTCGTGTAATTGTTGCTATTGTTGTAATTGCCACCCCTATTAGTGCAAGGGTTAGCATTAGAGCTATTGGTGTTAGTAGAGTTTTGATTTATCCCATTTTATAAAATAATTTATCTGTCAAATTTTTTGTATTTGCTATTCTCATATAACCTATATGTCCGCACAAATACTTTTTAGCTTCCTTACTGCTTATTTCTCCTATTCTTATTTTATACTTTAGTTCTTTTAACTTATTTTTTAATTTTCTTTTACCGTCTATCTCTTATTTTTAATCTATACTCATTTATTTTGTATCCACAAAAATTTACACCTTGTTTATTTTTAAATATCTGTGTTTTTTGATTCAACTCTAAGTATAAAATATCTTTTAAAAACTTTCTTATTTTATGCAAAATTTCCTTTGCTTCTTCTTTTGTTTTTACTAATATTATACTATCATCCATATATCTAAAATAATATTTACAATGTAATTTATGTTTTACATATTGGTCTACTTCATTTAAATATATATTTGCAAACATTTGTGAAGTATAGTTTCCTATTGCTAATCCACACTTTCCTTCATTTGAATATATAATTTTCTTTAACAATTTCATTAATTTTATATCTTCTATTTTTTTATTTAAAATATAGTATAATTTATCTTTATTTATATTTTGAAAAAACTTTGTTACGTCCATTTTCAGTATATAGTACTCTGACCATATATTTTTACAATGTTTCATTGCTTTTTGAACATCTAAACAAGCTTTATGCATTCCTTTATCTTTTAAGCAAGCATAAGAAGTTGAAATAAATGTCGGTACAAAATATGGTTCTAAAAAATTGTCTACTACCCATCTATGTACAATTCTATCTATGTATTTACTTTTTTCTATTTTTCTTAATTTTGGTTCTTTAATATAAAAAGTATAATAACCTCCGATGTTTATATTCTCCTGTAGATAAATTTTTATATAACCACATTATATATTCTTCCTTTTTTATATTAAATTTTATTATTTCTTTTCTGTAACCCTTTCCTCTTTTACTTAAATTGTGAGCTTTCATCAAATTTTCATATGATAATTTTTTGTCATACTCATTTCTTATTGTTCTTGCCATAATATCTTATTAGTCCCCCAACAATTTTTCCTATTTCATGAATTTTTTCTATACAAACTAAAAATTTCTTTTCATCTATCCATCTATTTTCTTTCATTATTCTTAATAGTATTCTTTGATAATTTAATTTACTATCTATTCTATTTAAAATAGTATTTCTTTCCTCTATCTTTGATTTATTTATATATAATATTTCTTCTAGCATTTTATAAATATTATTTTTATATTCTGTTCCTATGCTAAACTTTTCTGTTCTTGGTAGTTTAATTATTATGTTTAAAACATATTTTACATAATCTTCTATTTTGGGTATTAATATTAATTCTCTTTCATCTTTCATATATAGTTTTATTCCTTTTTTAACGTTTTTAATACAGCCAATATATATTTGTCTTCTTTATATTTACTTAAACCTTTACAATTTAAGCAGTTAATATTCTTATTACTTTCTTTATGCTTTTTTCCTATTTTACTACATACCTCTATTAGTTCATTTTTTTCATTATTAATATCATATATAATATATGAATAATTAATTTCATTTAATTTTTCTATATACTTTTCTAATGAATTTACTGGAAAACCAACTTTACAAATATTATTTTTAAAGCAATTACATTTTAAATCTATTTTTTTATGTAAAAATACTGCATCTTCTTCTGTTGCTATATAGAATGCTCCTAATTTTATTATTACTATCTTTCCTTTATTTTTTTCTTTTAATATTTCTAACATATTACTAAAACTCATATATTTTACTACCTTTCTTTTTTGTGTTGTCTTTTTTTGAAACAAAAAAAAGACGCCACGCTAGTGGCGCCACGCTAGTGGAAAATTTTGAACCTACTGGCTTCGCCAATAAATTCAAAATTTTCCATCTTAGCGTACTCCGTTCGCTAATATGCGAACTTTAAAATTATTTTTTATATTTGATACACTATACTTTATATCTTGCTTAACAGTGCTCAGGGCTACATATAAAGTGTGGGCCTAAACGTATAGTGCTTGCCGCTATAAGTCGCACTGCCGTAGTAACGAAGGCCCGTGTAATAACTGCTACCGAAGTAACTGCCACCCCTACCAGTACAAGGGCTAGCATTAGAGCTATAGGCGTAAGTAGAGTATTCTGTTGTCCATTCATAAGTATTTGATGCCATATCATTTATTTTACATACTTCATCTCCATTTGCTCCGGTAT
>USDF01000005.1 GCA_900553405.1 uncultured Clostridium sp.
TTTTCTTACAACTTGCATTTACTTTACAGAATTGCATTTAACTTTTCACTTGACGAAAAAAATGTCGAAATGTGCACAAATGCGTAAAAATAAGGAAAAACTCGTATAAAATACCTAAGGTAAATTAAATATATAAGTATAAAAACAAAACAAAAAAAAGAGTTAATAAAAAATTATATCCATAAATAAAGTAATAATTTAAAACAAAAATCATAAAATTTAAGGACGAAGGGAGTATTTATATGAAAAAATATTTTTATACGTTTAGCATATTAGTTATTGCTATATTTACATTTTGCATAGTAAATTCCGTAACAAGTAACAAAACTATTAATACAAGTGCTACTACGATAGATAGCTTAAGTTCTAAAAAAATAGAATGGGGAATAAAAAGAAATGATAATCATGAGCAACCTGATTTAGGTTCAACAAATAAAAGAATAATAGATGAAGCAAAAGGAATAGCAATGGGTGGCAAAGATTCAAAGAAAGTATATCTAACATTTGATGAAGGATATGAGGCAGGATATACAGAAAAGATACTAGAAGTTTTAAAACAAAATGATGTAAAAGCATGTTTCTTTATAACAGCACACTATGTAAACACAAAGCCAGAATTAGTGCAGAAAATGATAGATGAAGGACATACAATAGGAAATCATACAGTAAATCATAAAAGTATGCCATCACTTAGCCTAGAACAAATAAAAAGCGAGGTAATGACACTTCATACTACTATATATGAAAAATTCGGATATGAAATGAAATATTTAAGACCACCAAAGGGAGAATATAGCGAAAAAAGTGTAGCATATTGTAATAGTTTAGGTTACACACATGTAATGTGGTCATTTGCATATGATGATTGGGACGAGAAAAAGCAGGGAAGAGAAGATTATGCTAAAAAGAAAATATTAGATAATATTCATAATGGAGCAGTAATTTTACTACACGGAAATTCAAAAGATAATACAAATGTATTAGATTATTGCATAAAACAAATAAAGCAAATGGGATATGAATTTGCTACATTAGACCAGTTCGAACGTTAAAAGTATAATTAGTTACCATTGTGGACGTTACTAAAAGGGGGATTAAGTTTCTAAAGGTATATGAAAGATACTCCAAAAGGGACAGATTAACCAAAAAGTAACGTCCCTAATGGTAATAAAGGAGAGAAAGATGAAAAAAAGACAGAAAAAGAGACAGAGTCGTTTTGAAGAATTGTTAGAAATACCACAAGAAATTTCTTCAGAAAAGCCTAAATTAACATTAATGGGGTTTGAAGAATTGTTGGTGGAAAATTATAAAAACATTTTAGAATATCAAGATTTCTATATTCGATTAAGTACGCATATAGGAATAATTAATATAAATGGTTTTGAGTTAAATTTAAATGAAATGACAAATGATGATATTTTAATTACTGGAAAAATAGAAGGAATCGACTTTGAAAGGACAATTGACGAATAGAGAAAACGATTGATAAATAAGGAGGATTTACTTTGTACATACAAATACTTAAGAATTACTTATTGGGTTATGTAAGAATAATTATAGAAGGATATTTTATAGAAAGATTAATGAATTTGTGTTCAAATAAAGGAATTCTTATTTGGAATAGTAAAAGAAAAAAAACAACTTTATTAGAAGCAAATGTTAGTATAAAAGATTTTAGGCAAATAGTTAAATTTGCTAAGCAAGCAAAGTGCAAAGTAAGTATAAAACAAAAGAAAGGTCTTCCTTTCATTTTTAATAGATATAGAAAAAGAAAAATATTTTTCTTTTCATTAATATTAATTATAGTGGCAATAATTTCTTTATCAAATTTTGTATGGAATATTGAGGTAATAGGAAATGAGAAAATAGATAAAGAAGAAATATTACAGACTCTAAAAAAAGAAGGATTAGAAGTTGGAACATTAAAGAATAAAGTAAATACAAAAGAAATTATAAATAAAATGAGACTAGACAGAAATGATTTAGCGTGGATAGGAATAGATATAAGAGGGACAAATGCTATTGTAAAAGTAGTAGAAGCAGATAAAAAGCCAGATATTATTAAAGAAGATGAGTATTGTAATATTGTTGCAACAAAAGCAGGAATAATTGAGAAAGTAAATGCTATAAATGGCACACCCCTAGTAAAAAAAGGAGATGTTATAAAAGAAGGTACACCTGTAATAGGTGGATGGTTAGAAGGAAAATATACAGGAATAAGATATGTGCATGCAAATGGCAGTGTTCAGGCAAAAGTTTGGTATACTCAAAATGAAAAAGTTGAGCTAAATCAAGTAGTTTCAAGGAAAACAGAAAACGAGGAAACAAAATATTCCGTAAGAATAAATAATTTTACAATAAATTTTTATAAAACTCTTTCAAAATTTAAAAAATATGATACAATAGAACAAAATAAAAAAATAAAATTATTTTCAGACTTTTATTTACCTATAGAAATAATAGAAAAAAACAATTATGAGTTAGTTGAAGAAACTATAACTTACACTAAAGAACAAGCAAAACAAAAGGCGGAAGAAGAAGCAAAGAAAAAATTAGATGAACAGGTAAAAGTTAAAGAAAATATTTTAAATACTTATATCAATTATCAAGAAACAGAAGAATATATAGAGGCTCAAGTGATATATGAGGTACTAGAAGAAATTGGGACAAAAGAAAAAATTGTATTTTGAAAGGAAGAAGTGCTATGGAAGAAAGAAGTTTAAGAGTCTATACTGACAAAACCTTTTTTACGAAAATAACAAGTACTATCACAAAGTTATTAGTTCCTACAAAAATAGGAATTAATGGAATGCTAATTTCTATGAAAAGAAATAATGTGCTAAAAGCATATGAGGCTTTTCTAGAAGTTGAAAAAAGTGAAGATATAAATAAAAATGAAACACTTCAAAAAAAATATGAAGACACATTTAGTTTATATTTAGAAGCTATTGATAAACATATAATGGATTCTATTTATAAAAAAGTAAAAAATGATACAGCATCTGTTTTTGAAAAAAATGCATTATCTCAATATTATGAGGTAATTCGTATTAAAGAAACAGAATATTTAGAATATAAATATCGCAAACAAAAATACTTACTAGAATTAGATTATGAAACAATAAAAGAATTAGATAAACCAAAATTAATGGAAAGATACAAACTTTTCTATACAGCAAAAATGGATGCTTTATACAAAGGATTATTAAAACACTTCTCTATAAAATTAGCAGATCAACTAACATATCAAAATAAAGAAGTAATCTTTGAAAAAATATTTAATGTGTTAGAAGAATACATTACAAAGGTATTACCTTTAAAAATGGAAAAAGAAGAATCTGCTACATATAAAGAAGTAATAGAAGAATATGAAAAATTTGAAAATTACACAATAGGAAAATTAGACCAAAATGAAGGAATAGAAAAAAGAATGGTACTAATTGCAATTAGTAGAAAACTATTTACACATAGTCTACCATTAATTGTAGCAGAACAATGTTATATAAAATTACTAAAAGATGTAAGAAGTTTAATAGTAGATACAAGAGTTATAAAAAAACAAGAGAAAGCATACTCTTTGCTAATTCGCTTAATTGAAGAATACAATGTAAAACTTTTATCTACTAAAATATATTGGGACAAGCTAGAACAAAGAGAAAAATATAAAGCTTTTTGGAAACAATTTAAAGAAATTGAAAAAATTAAAGATAAAGAAGAAAGACAAAAACAAAAAGAAATATTATTTATTAGAGCTGATTTAAAAGAAGTATACAAAAATGAAAACAAATATTATAAAATTATTAAATTTTACAAAGAAAAATTAGTATCTTTAGGAGCAATGAAAACTATAAATGGAATTCATAAAACAGAAGGTAGTTTTATAGGAAGGAAAGTATTATGCAAGAAGTAGTAGAGACATATTTTTTAGATGTGGAAGAAAATGAAGAACTAAGAGAATTTGTAAAAAATGTTGTACAAACATGTTTTAAAGTAGAAAATTTATTAGATTTAAATTTCTACTTAAGCATAACTTTAACAACTCCAAATCAAATTCATACTTTAAATAAAGAATACAGAAATATAGATAAAGAAACAGACGTATTATCTTTTCCTATGTTTGAAAAAAATGAAATAGATGAAATAGTAGAAAAAAGAACAAAAAATAAAGTTCCAGAAGTACTAGGAGATATTGTTATTTCTTTAGAAAGAGTAAAAGAACAAGCAAAAGAATATGAGCATAGCTTTGAAAGAGAATTATCATATATGATAGTTCATGGATTTTATCATATTATGGGATATGACCATATAGAAGAAAAAGATAAACAAATAATGAGACCTAAAGAAGAAGCAGTATTAACAATACTAAAACAAACTAGGTAAAGGAGCAAAATATGGAAGATGAAAGACTGAAAAACAAGAATTTCATTGATGCATGGAAAAAAGCACTTAGTGGAATTTGGTATGCAGTAAAAACACAGCGTAATATAAAAGTACAATTATGTATCGCAGTAGTAGTAATTATTTGTGCAATAATATTTAAACTAAATATTACAGAGTGTATGTTTTTAACATTTGCAACAATGTTGGTTATAATCACAGAAATGGTCAATACAGCAATTGAAGAAGCGGTTAACTTATATACCAAAGAATTTCATCCTGTTGCTAAAATAGCAAAAGATGTAGCAGCAGGAGCAGTTGTACTAGCAGCACTAAACGCAGTAATAATAGCAATTTTTATATTTGTAAGTAAAATAATTTAAATGTTGAAAGGAAAGAAGAAATGAAAGGGTCAGTTGGAATTAAAGTATTAATAGCAATTCTAGTTGTAGTAATCATTATAGCCGGAGTGCTAGTAGGAATGAAAGTAATAAAAGATAAAAAAGGAAACGAAGTAAGCTCAAATGTAAATGAGCAGAATGAACCAATAATTGTAGAGAAAAAAGAACCAAAAACATTTAGTGGAACAGATAGACCAATAGCAGTAATGATAGACAATCATAAACAAGCAATGCCACAAGCTGCTTTAAATGATGCATACATGGTATATGAAATAATAGTAGAGGGTGGAGAAACAAGACTTATGGCACTTTATAAAGGTGTAAATTTAGATAAATTAGGTCCTATTCGTAGTTCAAGACATTATTTCTTAGATTATGCACTAGAGAATGATGCAATATATGTTCATTTTGGTTGGAGTCCACAAGCACAAGCAGATATTGCAAAATTAGGAGTAAACAACATTAATGGAATATATGAAAGCTCAACATCTTTCTGGAGAGTAAAAGATAAATATGCACCACATAATGCAGTTACAAACACAGAAAAAATATTAGAAATAGCAAATCGTAAAGGATATGAAACAACATCAACACAAAAAAGTGTATTAAAATATGTTGCAGATCCAGTTAATTTAAATAGCAATATAGAAGCAAGAACAGTAACAATACCATATTCAACAAGTAATACTGTAAGATATGAATATGATGAAGTAACAGAAAGATATACACGTTATTCTAGAAATATTAAACAAGTAGATTGGGATACAGAAGAAACAGTTACAACTAAAAATATTATAATAGTTAAATGCGAAAATTGGACATTAAATGATGGTGAAAATAAAGGAAGACAAACATTAGATAATGTTAAAACACTAGAAGGATGGTATGTAACAAATGGAAAAGCAATAGAAATAACAGCAGAAAAAACATCAAGAGCTGGTCAAACAGTTTATAGAGACTTACAAGGAAATGAAATAGAAGTAAATGATGGAAATACATTTGTTCAAATTTGTCCAATAGACAGCAAAGTCGAAATAGCTCCAGGAGCACCAGTAGCAGAAACTACTACAACAAATGAAGTAAATAATAACATATAAATTTTAAATATAAAAAGAACGTTTTACTAATATAAAAACGTTCTTTTTATGTTGACATAAATATAAAAATAATATATAATGCCATTACATTTATCGCTTTAAAATTTTATTTTCAAGATAATTTAATCAAAACAATTTATATCAAATATTATTCAAAATAATTGAAAAAGTAAATAAGCAATGCTATAATAAAGGAGGTTGATAATACCTATTATATCTCAATTTTATGGAATATTATATGCTTTTGTATATTTATCAAAATGATGGAGAAATAATAAAAATTAATAGTAAAAAAATAAATTAGGTGACTAAATTTTACAAATTTAGCACTTTCAATATGTTAATATAAATTAGGAGAAAGAAATGGAAGAAAAATTTAAATCAGGCTTTGTATCAATTATAGGAAGAACAAATGTGGGAAAATCAACAATTATAAATAGTTTAGTGGGAGAAAAAGTGGCAGCAGTTGCTAATAAAACGCAAACAACAAGAACCGCAATTCGTGCAATTGTAAATAGAGAAAACTCTCAAATTATTTTTATAGACACACCAGGAATACACAAACCAAAATCTAAATTAAGCGAAGTTATGATAGATACAGCATTCACCTTTATTGGAGATGTTGATGTTGTAGTATTTGTTATAGATGGAACTTCAAAAGAAATAGGTAGAGGGGACTCAAAAATATTAGAAAAAATAAGACAAGCTGGTAAAAAAACAATTTTAGCGATTAATAAAGTTGATTTAGTAGAAAATAAAGAAGATTTATTAAAATTAATTGAATTATACAAACAGGAGTACAACTTTACTGCAGTTGTTCCAATTTCAGCAACAAAAAAAGATAATTTAGAAATTTTATTACAAGAAATAGAAAGTAACCTAAAAGAAGGTCCTGCATATTATGATATAGATGAATATACAGACCAAACAACAAGACAATTAGTAGAAGAAATAATAAGAGAAAAAGCATTAAGACTACTTCAAGACGAAGTTCCACATGGAATTTTAGTAGAAACAGAAAAAGTAAAATTTAGAAAAACAAAAGAAAAGGAAGAAATATATGATATAGATGCTACAATTTACTGCTTAAGAGAATCACATAAAGGAATTATAATAGGAAAAAACGGAAGTATGCTTAAAAAGATAGGAACATATGCAAGGCAAGATTTAGAAGATATGTTAGGTACAAAAGTTAATTTAAAAATTTGGGTAAAAGTAAAAGAAGATTGGCTAAACAATGACAGCATAATAAAGAAATTCAAATTAAAATAGAACCATAACTTTCCAAGTATAAAATAGGTAAAAAAGTAAAAAATAAGAACAAAGAAAAAATAGCATAAAGGAGTGTAAGCGTATGATAAAACAATTAGCATGGAATACATTTAAAAATACTGGGGACATAAATTCCTATTTAGAGTTTGTGGAAGTAGAAAACATGGAAAAAAAGATGAAACAAGATTTACTAATAACAGAAGAAAAGAAAACACCAAATTTAGGAGAAAATATAGGAATAGATACAAACAATAAATAAAATAAGGAAAATATAATATGGGTACTATAAAAACTAAAGGAATAATAATTGCCGAAAATAATATGGGTGATTTCGATAAAATGGTAACTATATTAACACCAAACGGAAAAATTGGGTGCTCTGCAAAAGGAGCAAGGAGACCAAAAAGTCAATTAATGGCAGGTACTCAATTTCTATGTTTTGGTGAATATATGTTATTTAAAGGAAATAATACATATACTTTAAACTCATGTGAGACAATAGAAGTATTTTACGATATTAGAATAGATTTAGATAAATTAGGATATGCATCACAAATAACTAAAATAATACAAGATGTAACAGATGAAAACCAAAACACATATAAGATTTTGCAGTTATATTTAAATACTTTATATGTAATATCAAAAACAGATATGGATTTAGATTTTGTTATATCAATTTTTAAATTACGCTTAATGTGTTTGTTAGGCTTTACACCTAGAATAGAAGAATGTGTAAATTGTAATCAAAAAGATAATTTACATTACTTTAGCTTAAAAGACAATGGCTTAAAGTGTGAAAGCTGTGGAAAACAAGACACAGGTGCAATTCAAATATCAGAGTCAACAAAAATGGCAATTACATATATAATTAAGGCTCCAGCCAAAAAATTATATTCATTTGAAATATCAGAAGAAAACAAAAAACAATTAGAAATGATAAGCAAATTATATACAAACTTAAAATTAGAGAAAGAATACAAATAAAATATTGTATTCTTTTTCTTTTTATGATATATTGAAAGGCAAATAGGAGGTAAATTATGTGGGGAGATATTGCAATTGCCTTTTTACTTGCTTTTATCACATCATTTGTATTAACACCTTACACAATAAGAATTGCTAAAAAGATAGGAGCAGTAGATATACCAAAAGATAATAGAAGAATGCATAATAAAGCTATGCCAAAATTTGGCGGACCTGCTATTATCATAGGTTTTTTAATATCAACAATTTATTTGATAATAACATCTTCAATAGAAGGAAATATAGATATATTTGGATCTGAGAACTATATAGTTAAACTAGTTGGTTTTCTATGTGGAATACTTGTCTTAAGTACATTTTGTTTCTTCGATGATATAAAAGGAATACATCCTTTAGTAAAATTATTAGGACAAGTTATAGCAGCAGGAATTGTTGTAGCATGTGGAATTAGAATAGATAATTTTGATATACCATTTTTCAACGAAAATATAATAATAGGAAATGTATTTTCTATAATACTAACTATGGGGTGGATTGTAGGAATTACAAATGCTATTAATCTAATAGATGGATTAGATGGATTATCTACAGGAATTTCAATAATTTCATGTATATCATTACTAATAATATTTGCTCTAAATGCTTCACCATTTTTAGCAATTATATTAATAACAGCGCTAATAGGTGCCTTAGCTGGATTTTTACCATTTAACTTTAACCCAGCCAAAACATTTATAGGAGATATAGGTTCAAACTTTATAGGATTTACACTTTCAATAGTATCAATACTTGGAGTTGCAAAAACAGCAACAGCATTTGTTATAGTATTACCAATGATAGTTTTGGGATTACCCATATTTGATACATTATCTGCAATAGTAAGAAGATTAGCAAAAGGAAAATCATTAAAAGCAGTATTCCAAGCAGATAAAGGACATTTACATCATAAATTAATAGCTAAAGGATTTACACAAAAAGAAGCAGTTTTATTGCTATATGGTGTTAGTGCAGCATGTGGAATGTTTGCAGTTATTCTATTTGAAAGCGATATATGGAAAGCAATTTCATTTGCATTAATGGTTGTGGCAGTAATATTTGTTGGATATAGAGAATTCTTTAAATTAAAGGAAGATGAAAGAGAAATGCATAAATGTTCAGCATGTGGCTATATTTACGATCCTAAAATAGGAGACGTAGAACATGATATAGAACCAAAAACAAAATTTGAAGATTTACCGGAAGAATGGACTTGCCCATTGTGTAAAGCAAAAAAAGACCAGTTTGGAAAAATATAAAATTAGAAAGATGTCTTATTTTTCAAAAAATGATAAATAAGACATCTTTTTTATGTAATACTATGAAATTAAGAAAAAATATGATATAATACCGATATCATAAAATTGAAAGGAAAATAAAATGGATAAAATAGAGAAATTTTTAGCATATAATGGAAAAATAAATATAACTTGTGTTTCAACTACAGAATTAGTAGAAGAGGCAAGAAAAATACATGACTTAAGTCCAGTTGCAACGGCAGCACTTGGGAGATGTTTAACAATGGCAGTACTAATGTCATCTAACACAAAAGAGGCCGAAGATAGCTTAACTTTGCAAATAAAAGGAAATGGGCCAATAGGAAGTATTATAGTAACATCAGATAGTAATTTAAAGGTAAAAGGATATGTAACAAATCCAGCAGTAGATGTACCTTTAAAAAAAGATGGAAAATTAGATGTAGGAACAGCAGTAGGCAGAGATGGATTTTTATATGTAATAAAAGATATAGGGCTAAAAGAACCATATGTGGGAATGTCAAAGTTAGTAACAGGAGAAATTGCGGAAGACTTTGCAAATTACTATTATATATCAGAGCAAAAAAATACTGCAGTAGCATTAGGAGTTCTTGTAGATAAAAATGGTGTAAAAAGTGCAGGAGGATTTATAGTAACATCAATGCCAGATGCAACAGAAGATGAATTATTTATATTAGAAAATAGATTAGTAGAAGCAAAACCAATAAGCCAAATGTTAGACGAAGAAATGAGTTTATTAGATATAGCAAAAGATATAACAGGTGATGCAAACATAAAAGTATTAAAAGATGAAAGAAAACCAGAATACAAATGTAATTGCTCAAAAGAAAAAATGGAAACAGCATTAAAAACAGTAGGAAAAGAAGAGCTAACAAAAATATTAGAAGAAGATAAAAAAGCAGAAATAGTTTGTCATTTTTGTAATAAAAAATATGAATTCAATGAAGAAGATTTAAAAAAGCTTATTGGATAGGAGGAAAAATGTATTTAATAGTAGGACTTGGAAATCCTGAGGAAGATTATAGTAAAACAAGACACAATATGGGATTTAATACTATAAATAAAATAGCAAAGGAATATAATATTGAAGTTAACAAGAAAAAATTTGATGCACTATATGGCGAAGGTTTTATAGAAAATGAAAAAGTCATTTTACTAAAACCTCAAACTTATATGAATTTAAGCGGAAAATCAATTGTTCAAGTTGTTAATTTTTATAAAATTCCAATGGAAAATGTTTTCGTTATATACGATGATATTGATATTGAACCAGGTAAAATAAAAATTAGAAAAAAAGGTAGTAGTGGTTCACACAATGGAATGAAATCTGTTGTTGCAGAACTTCAAACAGAAGATTTTGCGCGAATTAGAGTAGGCATAGGAAAACCTGAATATAAAGACGATATGATAAATTATGTTATAGGTGCTATTCCAGAAGAAGAAAGAAATATATTAGATGAAGGAACTACAAAAGCTGAAAAAGCAATGATTTCAATTATAAAAGATGGAATAGATAATGCTATGAATAAGTTTAACTAAGAAAGGGGAAGTTTGAAAAATAATTACAATTTTGGCTGCCTCAAATTTTGTTTAAAACGCGGTTACATGCACAAAGTATGCGCCCTTGCCTTTTAAATAAAATTTTCATTGCCAAAATTTAATTCTTTTTCAAACGAGGAATGAAATTAGGTATGCAAGAATTAATTGTTGTTCAAAAACAAGACATAAAAGAAATTAGTATATTAGAAGATGGCGTTTTAAAAGAATATTATAAGGAAAAAGAAAATAAAAAACGTCTAGAGGGTAATATTTATATAGGAAAAGTTACAGATGTTTTAATAGGAATGCAAGCAGCATTTGTAGATATAGGAGCAGAAAAAAATGCATTTTTGCATATAAGAGACATATTACCTAAAAAAAGTAATGTAACAGGAAACAAGGAAGAAGAATTAGAAAACTACAAAATAAAAGATTATATAAAACCAAATCAAAAAGTGCTAGTACAAGTAAAAAAAGATAGTAACAATATAAAGGGCGCTAGAGTAAGTACTAATATACAAATAGCAGGGAGATTTGTTGTAATTCTTCCAGAAAATGATTTCATTACAGTTTCTCAAAAAATAGAAAATGAGGAAGAAAGAAACAGACTAATAAGCATAGTGGATAGTGTTAAAAAAGATAAAAGAATAGGCATTATAATTCGAACAGCAGCAGAAGGAAAAGAAGAAAGTAAAATAAAAAAGGACATAGAAAATACTTTAAAAGAATTGGAAAATATACAAAAAGAATTTTTAAATTCAGATGATAAAGTACCAAAAATAATAAAAAAGAGTGATACAATTTTAGAGAAAATTTTATTAGATATTGCAGACAATAAACTAGAAAAAATGTACGTAAATAATAAAGAACTACAAAAAGAAATAGAACAAATTTTAAAAAGATTGCAAGAAGATGTAACAATAAAAGTAGAACTTGTAGAAGAAGGACTAGAAAATAGATATGATTTAAATAGTCAAATAGAAAAAATATCAAATAGAAAAATATGGCTTAAATGTGGAGGATTTATCACAATAGATAAAACAGAAGCTTTAACTGCAATAGATGTAAACTCAGGAAAATTTACAGGAAAAGAAAATATAGAAAAAACAGCATTAAAAGTAAATAAAGAGGCAAGCATTGAAATTGCAAAACAATTAAGACTACGAGATATAGGTGGAATAATTATTATAGATTACATAGATATGAATGAAGAAAGTAGTAGAGAAGAAATAATAGAGCTGTTAAAAGAAAATCTAAAAACCGACAGAGCAAAAACACAAGTAATGGAATTTACTAAGCTAAGTTTATTAGAAATAACAAGAAAGCATATGTTTAGTGGAGAATAGGTAAACAAGTAAAAAAACAAGGAAAATATGATACTATTTATCTTTACAATATAAATAAAAAGGTATATAATGTCACATATTAATAAAAAAATATGAATTTTGTATAAGACAAAAGGAGGAAAGTATCATGAAAGATGTTATTATCATTGTAGAAGGACCACAAGGGGCAGGAAAAACAACATTTACTAATTACTTAAGGGAACATATGTCAGCAACAGATTTATATCGCTTGTCTGGAATAAAAGATAGAACAGAATCTGGACTTGTAAAAATCAAAACTAAATATGAAAAGTTAATTGAATATATGGAAAATTGTATAGATATTAATATGATATTTGATAGAACTTTCTTTACAAATGAAATATATTCAAGATTAGGTTACCAAGCTTATTCTTTCAGTGATACATACCAACAACTATTATATAAATTAGATAATATGAAGAACATAGCAGACTATGATGTTTATTTAGTTATGCTATACCTTAGTGATGAAAGCTTGTATGAACAAAGAATAAAAAGAGAAAAACACCAATATCAAAAATTCGAGGCAGAGAGTAGCATTTTACAACAAAGAGAATATTTAAAAATGGCAGATGAAGTCGAAAGAGACACAAAACACATTAAAGTAATTAAGTTTGAAAATGACAGCCAAGAAATGTTTGAACAAAACATCAAAAAATATTTTGGTGAGTATATTAAATAATTAAGTAGTAGGAATATCTTAATATGGGTATTCCTACTATTCTATAAAAAGGAGAAATAAAATGAACGTAGGATTTGTACATTTAGGATGCAGTAAAAATTTAGTAGATACAGAAATGGCAATAGGGCTATTTAAAGAAAATGGATACAAAATAGTAAATAATGAAGAAGAAGCGGATGTGTTAGTAATAAATACATGTGGATTTATAGGACCAGCAAAAGAAGAGGCAATAAATACTATTTTAGAAATGGCAGAATATAAGAAAAAAAGGTGTAAATATCTAATAGTAATGGGATGCTTAGTAGAAAGATATAAAGAAGAACTTTCAAAAGCAATTCCAGAAGTAGATTTATGGATAAAATATAGTTCATATAACACAATATGGGAGCAAATAGAAACAATATTAAAGTCAGAAAAAGAAAATAAAAATAACTTAGACTTTTTAGATAGAGTAATTACAACAGGAAATAATTTTGCATATTTAAGAATAGCAGAAGGTTGTAGTAATTTTTGTACATATTGTGCAATACCAAAAATACGTGGACCATTTGTAAGTAGAAAAATGGAAGATGTAATTGAAGAAGCTAAAAAACTTGCAAATGAAGGATATGAAGAACTAATCATAATAGCGCAAGACACTACAAAATATGGAATAGATATATATGGAGAATCTAAACTAGCAGAATTACTTAAGGAACTTTGCAAAATAGAAAAATTAAAATGGATTAGATTCTTATATGCATATCCAGAAACAATTACAGACGAATTAATAGAAGTTGTAAAAAATGAGGATAAAATCTGTAAATATTTTGATATTCCAATTCAACATATATCTAATAGTGTTTTAAAAAGAATGAATAGAAAAAGTAATGGAGAAACAATAAGAAATCTAATAAAAAGATTAAGAAAAGAAATTCCAGGAGTAGTAATTCGTACAACAGTAATGGTAGGATTCCCTGGTGAGACTAAAGAAGATTTTGAAGAATTGTACGATTTTGTTAAAGAAGCAAGATTTGAAAGATTAGGAGCATTTAGTTTTTCTAAAGAAGAAGGAACACCAGCAGAAAAATTAAAAGATCAAATTCATCCTATGACAAAGAAAAGTAGATATAACAAAATAATGAGTCTTCAACAAAAAATAGCAAGTGAAACTCAGCAAGAAATGGTAGGAAAAGAATTAGAAGTATTAATAGAAACAAAAACATTTGATGGAAAATATTATGTAGGAAGAAGCTATAGAGAAGTGCCAGATATAGATGGATTGATATATATAGAAATGGTGGATAAAGCATTAGAAGGAAAATTCGTTAAATGTAAGATAACTAAAGCAAGTGGTTATGATTTGATAGGAGAAATTGTCAAATTATAAAAATGGAATACATTAACATAATTGACACTTTCTGGCATAACATGATATAATAGAGATGTAGAGAGGATAACCTCCTGCATAATATTAATTTTTTTAGGGGTTGTAGCCCCAGAAAGAGAGGACTTTATGGAAAGACGGAACAATTGTAACCATTTAATGTACAAAGCAGCGCTTTTGTACTCCGAACTCGAAACAGCACAAACTCTAATGGGTAATATTGTATCAACATTAGATGTTTGCAATGAAGAGAGTGATTTGAGAAAGGAAATTGGCATACCGTATATAAACAAAATGCCAAAATTCAAAATCTTTGAAAAAGAAGCAGCTCACTTAAAAGACAAGCTTCGTAAAGTTTGTTCTGGAGAAGTTTCTATAGAAGAAGCGAAGAAAGAAGCAAAAAGAATCAGAGATGATCTCAATGAGGTGTTACAGGTAATGGACAGGGAAAAGTTGTTACCTTATTGTAGAAAGTAATTCCAAAAAGTACCCAAAAGAGGACCAACCTATGTAGGTTGGTCCTTACTTTTATTTATTAAAATCAACTTTAACATTTTTTCTTACTTCATCATTATCTACATTAAATAATGGTTCAGCTTTGAAATTAAACATAGAAGCTACAATGTTATCTGGAAATACTTCAATTTTAGTATTATACATTGTAACAGTGTCATTGTAAAATTGTCTAGAAAAAGAAATTTTATTTTCAATTTCTTTTAAATTGTTTTGTAAATCAGTAAAGTTTGTATTTGCTTTTAAATCTGGGTAGTTTTCAGAAACTGCCATAATAGTTTTTAAAGCACCAGATAATTGATTATCTAGGATTGCTTTTTCTTCAATTCCTTTAGCATTTGCCAAAGAAGAACGAAGAGAAGTTACTTTCTCTAATACGTCAGATTCATGTACCATGTAACCTTTTACACATTCTACTAAATTAGGAATTAAATCAAATCTTCTTTGAAGTTGTACTTCAATTTGACTCCAAGCATTTTTTACTTTTTGTCTTGATTTTACTAATCCATTGTATACACTAATAACAAATAAAGCTATAAGAGCAACAACGACTAAAATTATAATAAGTGCTGTCATAATATTTTTTCCTCCTTAAATAAATTAATATTATAATACTATAAGTAACTTGAAATTACAAGTATTTTTCTCAATTAGGGACAGTCCTTTAAGAATAGGAAAATTTAGTTTAACTGTACTACTAAACTAAAACGGCCCGTCCCCAATAGTTTATTAGCGTCCGCCCATTCCGGCCTCCACCGCCGCCGAAGCCTCCGCCTCCTGAGAAGCCACCTCCTGATCCACTACCAGAAGAATAGTTAACACTATTATAAGTGTTAGTTATAGATGTATTAATACTATGAATGAAATTATTACTAAAATTACCATGACTCATTAAATATAAATAATAATATCCATTAGCATGCATGTAAGTTTCATCCATCATTTGTGGATAAACTACTTTTAGTTGTTTTAATACTGTATCTGCAATACCAAAAGCTGTCGCAAATACTAAATATTTTTCCCACAATGCAAGTTCTGGAACTTCTTTTTCTTTCATCATTGAGAAATCTTCCATATAATTTTTTAAGCCTTTCCAAGCTTCTTGTTCATCTACACCCTTTTGAGTAAGAGTATTATATTTTCCAGCTATTTTTAAAGTATATGTTGCACATATAATAGCTGGGATAAAACTTGCAATCATTAAGAAAGGACTAACTATTGAAAGAAAGATAAAACCAATACCTAAACCAGTCCATTTAGAATGTTGCTTTTCTAAAGTAGCATTATAATTGTCTTCACGAATTGCTTCGTCTTTTGCTTTATTAGAAATTGAATTAAAACTACTTAAACAAGAAGATGAATGAGAACTACAGTATTTTTGAAATTCTTTCATTGTAAAAGAATATGTAGAATTTACTTTTTTATACATATTAAATACTACTTTTTCACTTTCTGTTAATAAATTTTCATCTATATTAGTATTTAAAGTAATCTTAATATTATTCTTTTTATTATCTAATATTTCAAAAGTTAAAAACTTCTTTAAGCATAAATTAAGTGTTGTTGCAGAAATAACATCTGCTGTATGCATAGAAATGCTTGAAGTTTTAAAATAATAAACAAAAGCTGCTTGTGCTGCAGAAGAATTTTCATTAGGTATATCTCTATAATATTTTGATGGCATTGTTGGACTATAGCTTGGTATTTTAGTTAATTCTTCTTTATATTTCTTGATTTTTTTAACTAAATAAACAGCTAAGAAAATACCACCAACATTAGTAATACTAATAAATGCGATAAATGCGATTTTTCTATTTCTTTCTTGTTTTTGTAATTTTTCTCTTTTAACATTTGCTTCATTTGCCCATTTTGTTTCTTGATTTAATATTGAATTTAATTTTTCAGAAGAAGAAATGTTTTCGTTATTTTCAAACACATATGTAGGAGTAACAACTCTTGCCTCTAACATAGTTCTACTTCTTAAATTATCTACTTCAAAATAAACTACATTATTTGATTTTCTTTCAATGTTACCATTTAAAGGACCATGGGCCCATACACGTAAGTCTTCAATATCTGCAACTTCTGTTGGAAGTGTAATAGTTCCTGTAACTTTTTTTGCAGGAATTGCAGAAGAAGTTGAGATAAATTGCCAATAAAATTCACTACAGTCTGCATAATTTTTAACAGCATCTATAATAGTATAATTCATTTCAAAAGTTCTTCTTGCATGACCGTCAACGCTAACTCCCCAAGCTATTTCAAACTCAGTAGAAGATGTATTTAAAGCATAAAAACAATTTTTAGTAACATGATACATTTCATTATAAATTTGTGTAAAGTCTTTTCTTGTGCCATTTGTTGTTTCAATTAAAGATACATCTTTAAAACCAGAAAATTTGCTAGAGTCTAATTTAAATGTTTTAAATAAAGTATTTGTATCTTCGATAGAAATATCCCATATTTCAGTTACATTTGCAGTTCCATCTGAATTTAATTTAACTTTATAATCTAAATTTTTTAAAGTTAAATCACCAGAAGCATAACATTTACTATTCCAAATTATAAATGCTAAAAGCAAAAATAGAATAGTAAAAATAAATTTTTTTAATTTCATAAAACCCCTCCTATTTATTGGAAATATTATATAAAAAAATGAAAATAAAAACAATAGATTTTTGTGATTAATAAGAAATTATTGTATTGTAAATTAGTAATATAAGAGTTAAATGTATAAAAGAACATTATAAATAAATGGTAAAGAGTAAATAAAAAGAGTGAAACCTATATAATATAAGGTCCACTCAATAAATTATATATATAATTAAAAGCTAATAACTCTAAATTAATTCAAATTACCAATATTAATAGTTTTCAGCTTTTATTTCGAAATAAGATTGTGGATGTTTGCAAACTGGGCAAACTTTTGGAGCTTCTGTTCCAACAACAATATGTCCACAATTTCTACATTTCCAAATAACAATACTTCCTTTTTTGAAAACTTCTCCATCTTCTAAATTAGATAAAAGTTTTTTATATCTTTCTTCATGTTCTTTTTCTATAGCACCAATTCCTCTAAAAGTAGCTGCTATTTCAGTAAATCCCTCTTCTTCAGCTTCTTTAGCAAATGTTTCATACATATCTGTCCATTCATAATTTTCACCTGCAGCTGCATCAGCTAAATTTGCTTTAGTATCTCCTATACCATTTAAATATTTTAAATGAATTTTTGCATGTTCTTTTTCATTTTCTGCTGTCTCTAAAAATATAGCAGCAATTTGTTCATATCCTTCTTTTTTAGCAACACTTGCAAAATAAGTATATTTATTTCTAGCTTGAGATTCACCAGCAAATGCAGCTTTTAAATTAGCTTCTGTTTTTGTTCCTTTTAAATCCATAATAAATACCTCCTTAAATAATTTACATCTATATATTTATATAATAACTACATTGAGAAAGTCAAGAAATTTGTAAAAATATTATGTACAAATATTGAAAATTAATGCAATTAAAAAGGAAAATGAAAACAAAAAAGGGTATAAAAAATAAATACTTGACAAAATGCAAACTTAATGAAAGAATAATAAAAACAAAATAAACAAGGAGTTGAAAATAAATGGAAAAAGTAAGAGGATTTGAAATAGCAAAAGGATTTGAAGACAAAGGAATAAATTTACCAGTTAGAAAAACAAAATATTCAGCTGGATATGATGTAGAAGCAGCAGAAGATTGTATAATACCATCTTTTAAAAAAGGTATGAAACCTACATTAATAAAAACAGGAATTAAAGCGTATATGCAAGATGATGAAGTTTTAATATTAGCTAATAGAAGTTCAAACCCTGGAAAGAAAGGTCTTATATTAGCAAATAGTATAGGTGTAGTAGATAAAGACTACTATGGAAATCCAGATAATGACGGACATATAATGTTTGCATTCTTCAACATAAAAGATGAAGATGTAGAAATAAAAAAAGGAGATTGCATAGGACAAGCAATATTCCAAAAATATTTTGTAGCAGATGAAGACGTAGCAGAAGGAGAAAGAATGGGTGGATTTGGATCTACAAATAAATAAAATAAAAAATAGCCATTAAAGTAAAAGAGTACTTTGATGGTTATTTTTTTTAATACAATTTTAATACATCTTCAATTACATAAGATACAGGAAGTATATCTTCATTATCAGGTTCTACATAAAAGATAGGAGATCCTGAATTTATATCTCTATAAACTGAAACTGTGATAGTGCCACATTTTTTACCCACAATGTTTTGACAACCATCATCATT
Organism: uncultured Clostridium sp.; assembly: GCA_900553405.1. Classification (GTDB taxonomy): domain Bacteria; phylum Bacillota; class Clostridia; order TANB77; family CAG-508; genus UMGS1663. The sequence goes on from USDF01000005.1 coordinate 19,207, forward strand.
TGTACTCATATAAACACCCCTTTTCATTTTCGCGATTAAGGCATAATATAGCATACTATAAATGAAAAATTTGTCGAAACTTGCAATATAACTCAAATTTTTTAAAAAAATTTTAAATATAAGATAAATGTATATAATTTTTTGTAAAAATAAATCTGATAAAGTTAATTTAATTATATAAACTTATACATACTATTAGTTGAATAATAAGCATGTATATGATATGATTTAGGCAAATAATAGAAAGAGGAGTAACTATGAGCAAGACAATAAAAGTTGCAACATGGAATGTTGGACAAGATTTAAGAAATAATGAGATAAATGAAGATTCATATAAATATATAAAAGAGCAAATAGAGCAAAATGGAGTTGATATAATTGCATTTCAGGAGGCTATTACAGAATCTAATAATCTGGAATCATTAGCAAATTATATAAGTCAGAATACAAAACTAAAATACAATGAACAAATTTCATTATCTCCATCAGATATGAATGAAAATGATAAAATGGGAGTTGCAGTATGTTCAAAATTTAAAATAAGTAATAATGAAAATTATATATTGGAAAATCCAAACTTAATATATAAGAAGACAGAAACAATCACGTATTGGTCACATGATAAGGGATTTAACATATCTGAAATAAAAGAATTAAATACTATAGTTATTGGAGGACATTGTTTACCATTTCATATATTCGGAGAAACACCTTTAAATTATAAAAAAATATATGAAAAGTTAGAAGATAAAATTTTGAATATGATTAAAACTAAAAAGAACGTTATATTATTAGGCGATTTTAATTATACGAACATATTTGAATTATTTTCAAATTTAAAAGACAAAATGCAATGTGTTTATGAAGATGAAAACACAAGAAAAAATAAACAAATTGATTATATACTAACGACAAAAAATATAAAGAATGATGATTATAAAATTATAGATACATGATTTGACCATAAATTATGTGTGGCAGAGTTAACTATAAATTAGGAAATATAATGATAAAATAGGAGGAATTAATGAAAAGTAAGCTTTCTATTATTGATATAGAAAATAATAAAAACGAATTATCAAAAATTTTACCTAGCTTGAATATCGATAGCATTTTTTTAGAAAAAGATGGAAAAATAGATAAGGTATTTTATAATCATGATAACTTACATGAATTAAGAAGTTGTGCCAAAGTTTTAGTAGCCATAGCAATAGGAATTGCTATAGACAGAAAAATGATGGTAAATGGAGAACCTTTGTCGTTACAAACAAAAGTGTATCAAACTATTAAAAATGTTGCTAATATTACTAATAAGAATAATATAGAAAAAGTGAAAAGTTGGACAATAGAGAATTTATTGACTCACACAACGGGTTATGAAAGTCAAATGATGTCAGAAAGGTTTATAGAAAAAATTCCTAAAGATACACTATTAAATTATGCTTTAAATTACGATATACCTTATGAAGTTGGAACTAGGTTTGCTTATAATAATGTAGAGCCTTTTGTAATATCAGTATTCTTTCAAGAGGCATTTAATATTAATCTAACACAATTTATTGATGATAATATATTTAAAAAATTAGATATTAAAGAGTATAGATGGGAAAATTATGGTAAATATTGTCCTGGTGCAACAGGTCTTTATATGAAACACTCAGACTTTCATAAAATAGGGCAAATATTAATTAATAATGGAATCTATAATAATAATCAAATTGTATCAAGAAAATGGATTAATCAAATGTGCAAAAAACAATTAGAAACGCCACTTGCATATAAGCCGGAAAGAGTTTTACCGAAAGTTGGAATTGGGTATTATACTTTTATTTCAAGAGATGGTTATATTTTTAGAGACGGTTCAAATGGGCAATATATTATTTTAAACAAAGATAAAAATATATTAATTACTATAATGTCAACAGAAAAAGATATGAAAAATGTAACAGAAGTTTTAAGAGATTTAATATGAGGTATAAGTGAATGATAATAATTGATAAAAATAAAATAAAGGAATTAAATAATATTTCAGCAGACGATCTATACATATTAACTGATTTTGATGGAACTATAACAAAAAACTCAAGTGATAGTTCGTGGGCAAGTATTTTTAAAAATCCGATAGTTTCAAAAGAATTCATAGAAGAATGTATAAAACTATTTAATTATTATCATAAGTATGAAATTGATGAGAGTATATCATTGCAAGAAAAAATATTAATTATGAATGAATGGTATAATAAAAATATAGAGACATTGAAAAAATTTAAAATTACTAAAGAAATAATAAATTATTCAGCAAATAATGAAAGTATAATGGATTTTAGGGATGGTGCAAAAGATTTTTTAGAAAAAATGAATTCTAAAGGAGTACCTATAATAGTAATATCAGCAGGAGTAGGAAATATTATACAACAATTTTTAGTTAAGAACAAATGTAACTATTCTAATATTTACATTTGCTCAAATTTTTTAGAATATGAAAATAGTATTGTAAAGGGAGTTAGAGATAATAACTTAATACATCCATTAAACAAAAATGAAATTTCACTTCCACGCCATATTCAAGAAAAAATCAATAAAAGAAATAATACTATACTTCTTGGAAATAGTGTTTTAGATATAAACATGGCTAATAGTAATAAAAATGTATACAAAATAGGATTTTTAGATGAAAAAGTAAAAGAAAGAATGGATACATTTAAGCAGTATTATGATATTGTTTGTACGGATAATGCATCATATAATGAATTGAAAAATAAATTACTAGAATTTTTTAAAATGGAGGTATAGTATGGAAAAGAAAGAAGATAGAAAGAAAATTTTAATAGCAGGATTTGAAGGAGATGACAATTCTGCCAAAATATTATTAGATGATATAAGAAAAATTTGCACTAAAGATAGTTTATATTTGAAAAATGATTTTGAAATAAGCAGTAAACAAATAGAAGAAAAATTATTAAATAATTATGACTATATTTTAATTTTTGGACAAAAGCCAGATACAAAAATGCTTTATTTAGAAAATAATGCCATTCTTGGAGAAAAGAAATTAGTGACAGATTACAATTATGATATTTTAAAGGAATACTTAAAAAATCATAAATACGAAGTAGAAAGTTCGTATAATGCTGGTAATTATTTGTGTAATAATGTATTTTTTAGAGCATTAGATTTTAAATTAAAAAATAATATAAAATCTAAAATTGCTTTTATACATATTCCAACTATTGATAATATAGAAAACATAACTAATTTATCTAATGCTATAAAGGAGTATATAGATTTTTTAAGCTTAAATAGAATTATAAAAAACAATAATTAGGGAGAAATTAATGGAAAAGAAAGTTAGAAAAGCAGTTAGATGCTATTTAATAAAAGATAATAAAATTGTAGTTACAAAATATAAAGAAGGAAATCAAAAAGAAGGCTACTATGACATTCCAGGAGGAAAAATTGAGGAAGGGGAACTTCCAGAACAAACGGCTATTAGAGAAATGAAAGAAGAAACAGGAATAGACATTAAAAATCTAAGACATAAAGGAATAATGATAGTAGAGTATCCTAATAGAAAATTTATATTTGATACATTTGTTTCAAATGAATATGAGGGAACACCACAAAATTTTGAAGAAAATACATCAGAATGGATGAAAATAACAGATTTATTACAAAAAGACAAAATTTTATCTAATATAATAATTTTAGATAGATTCTTTATTAAAGGACTAATAGATGATGATTATAACTTTAGTATGCATGTAATTGTTGACGAGCAAGAAAATATATTAAATATAGATTATAATTTAGAGAGTAAATAAAGGAATAGATATGGATAAAGTAAAAGAATTTGATAAACTAATACTTCAAATGTCGAAATGTGATAAATGTTTAAATATGAAAAGCAAAAATAGTATAGATTGCTCATTAATTAACATTTATAAAGATAAAGAATTTTCAAAAAGTATACCCTCAATATGGACTGATTGGTACAATAGATTAGATTCTAAAATTATGGTTATAGGTCAAGATTGGGGACCTTATAATGATATGAATAAATACTATAAAGAATATATAAGATGTAAAACTAAAGAAAATTGGAAAAAAATAATAGAGCAAGAAAAAAGTATGACGAAAAGAATGCTTACAAAATATTTAATAGAATCTGCAAAAAATAATAATATTGATAAAACAGAAGAAATATTAGATGAATTATATATTACAAATGCTATTATGTGTGCTAGAAAAGGAGATAACTATAGAGGTAATAATATAAAATTAAAAGAGTCAACTTGTAATTGTATGGAAAATATAAAAGCACAAATAGATATAGTAAAACCTAAAATAATATTAACATTAGGATATTTTCCATTATATTCATTATCAAGTATATACAATTTTAAAATAGATAAAAATTTAACACTTACAATTAAAGATAATGGAGAGTTTAATATAGGAGAATTTATTATAATACCATTATTTCATCCTACAGCTCAAATAAAAAAAGAGGAACAATTAAAACAATATAATAAAATTTGGAAATATATTTAATAATTAGACTCTGAAAGTGAAATAAAGATGTTTGATAGATATGCTAAATTAATTGATGAAATGAATAAATTTGAGAAGGAAGAAAATGTTTACTAGGATTTTCACACCCATCATCTGCAAATGGAAATAGAAAAAATCAATTTGGATGAAATAAATTTATTAAACATAATTGAAAAATATTTTTAAGATGTATTATATTTGGAGGAAAAATGAAAGTATTAAGTATTAGAGAACCATGGGCTAGTATAATTATAAATGGATATAAAGAATACGAATTTAGAAGTTGGAAAACCAATTATAGAGGGAAAATATTAATACATGCTAGTAAGAACATAGAGAAAGAAAATGTAGAAAGGTTTAAAGAACTAAATTTAAACTATAAGCAGGGATTTATAATTGGAGAAGCAGAATTAGTTGATTGTATACCAGTTACAAAAGAATTTGAAGATAATTTAATAAACAAAAATGAACTAGTATATGGAGCAACTAAAAACAGAACAGGTTATGCTTGGAAATTAAGAAATATAAAAAAGATTAAACCTATACAAGCAAAGGGACAATTAGGTATTTGGAATTTTGATGAGATAAATTAAAAAATATGTCAAGGAATATTTAAAATTTTAGGAGAAAAATAAAATGGATAATTATTATAATTGGTGTTTAAATTTAAAAGAAAATTGGAAAGCAAAAAATGTACAGCGCGTTATGGAACTATTTGACCCAAAAGTAGAGTATTATGAAACACCTACAACCAAAATAAACACAATGCAAGAAATACAACAAATGTGGGAAGAAATAGAAAGTCAAAATACAGATAATATAGAATTCAATATACTATGTCAAAATGAAGAATGTTGTATAGTAAACTTTATTTTAAAAGATGATATATCTTATGATATGATTTACCAAGTAAAATTAAATAATGAAAATAAATGTATATTTCTAAAACAATGGTATATGGAGGTGTAAACTTTATATGGAACAAGAATTTAAAGATAGGATTAATCTGAATACTGATTTAAATATAATATCAAAGCAGATATGTAGAAACTATGATTTAGGAGAATATATTTCAGATACAATTATCACAGTTGGATATGAGGATTTCAATTATATATTAGAAACAACAAAGGGTAAGTATTGTGTAAAGATCTTTAATAAAGAAAGAACTGACGAAGATTGTAAAAATTATATAGATAGAATTGAATTAGCATCAGAGATAGATATAAATACACCAAAACTATATAAGGCAAATAGTGAGAGTGAATGTATTGTTGAAGTAAATGGAATAAAATATAGACTATGTGTTTTTGAATACATAAATGGTAGTAGTTTTTTTGATTTAGAGATTATTCCAAATGAAGATGAAATAAAAGAAATTATAAGACAGATGGCAATTATACATAAACAACAATTAAATTCAGAATTCATATATGATAAATGGGCAATAGTAAATTTTATAGAAGAGTTTGAAGATAAAAAAATATATCTAAACAAAGACGATTACAAAAAATCAAGTGAATTATTAGCAAAATTCAAAAATATTGATATGAAAAACTTACCATATGCTTTCACACATGGAGATATAATAAGTACAAATGTTATGAGAGACAATAATGGAAAGTTATGGATAATAGATTTTGCAGTATCTAACTATCTTCCAAGAATTGTGGATTTAGCAGTAAGTTCTTGTAATTTATGTCTAAATCCGGATAGTATAGAAGAAACAAAAAGCAAAATAAATATGATTTTAAGAGAATACGAAAAATATAATAAATTGACTGATTATGAAAAAGAAGTATTTCCAATATTTTTTGACATTGCTAACGCAATGGGAATTTTACAAATAAGTTATTTGGCTAGTAAAGGAGAAACATCTGAAGAAGATAAATTTTGGTATAATGAGAGTAAAAAAGGATTAGAATTTAGCAATGATAATTTTTGGAATGGAATATTTAAAGAAAATGAGGTAGAAAGATAGGATTGATGTATATGGAAACAATTAAGAGTATAGATTTATGGACAGAACAATATGAAAATCAATATGAATGTTTTAATGGTGCTTTCGTCGATGGTTTTGAAAATGGTAAAATTGCTTTTGATGAATATAAAATAGTAGAAAATTGTAATTGCATAATAACTACTAGCAATCAAGATATAAATATAACCAATAAGCATAAAGCAATCATTTTTTACAAAGAAAAAAAGCCTGTTAGATTAGCTGTTATAAATAAGAATACAGATATTGATAAATGTATAAAAACAGCTTTAAATCAATATTTTGCTGATGGTATATTACAAGATTTATATAATAAGATAGAAATTAATTCTAATAAAATAGATATGAAAGAAAAAACAATATTTAATAATGCAGATAAAACAAAAGAAATAGATGTAGGTTCTTGTGATAGATGGAAATTATTATATAATATGTTAAAAGGTAGTTATACAGAAAGTGATACTCAATATGGAAATTATGAAAGTGATAAGTATGAGTTCATTCCTAATTTATGTATAAAATATAAGTTAATAACAGACACAGAAATATTTGAAATAGACCATAAATGTGCTTTTATAAATACTATAAAAACTAGATTAATTCCAATACAAGAAAATTCATCTTTAACTAAATAAAAATAATATTAAATATAAAGAAAGGTTCTGAAAAATTATGGATTTTGAAAATAAAGTAGCATTAGTAACTGGAGGAACATCGGGAATAGGAAAAGAAATTGTTAGGCAATTACTACTAAATGGTGCTGAAGTAATTATAAATTATGGTCATAATGAAGAAAATTATGAAAAAACTAAAAAAGAATTTGAAGAATATAAAGAAAAAGTTACATTTATAAAAGCAGATGTATCTAATGAAGATGAAGTAGCTAAAATGTTTAATCAAATAGAAAAATTAGATTACTTGATAAATAATGCAGGTACTAATATAGATAGTTACATAGAAACATTTGATATACAAGATTTTAGAAAAATATTAGATGTTAATTTAGTTGGAAAAGTAATCTGCACAAAACATGCAATTCCGTTATTAAGGAATAGTGAAAATGCAAGTATTGTTAATATAGCATCAAGATTAGGAACAAAACCATGTGTAGAAGCAAGTGCTTATTGTTCGGCAGAAGCTGGAGTTATAAACTTTACTCAAGCTAGTGCATTAGAACTTTCAAAATATAAAATTAGAGTAAATGCAGTAAGTCCAAGTTTAACAATAACACCACTAGCATTATACGGATGGACAGATGAAGAAATAGAAGAGCAAAAAGAAAACAATCCATTAAAAAGATTAGGAAAAACTATAGATATAGCAAATGCAGTACTGTTTTTTATATCTGATAAAGCAAGTTATATAAATGGGGAAAATCTAAATGTAAATGGTGGATCATTATTAAAATAGAGATAGGAGTAGGTTACAAAAACTATGAAAATTGGAGTAAACTATTAAAGTATTATTGGAATTTAGGATTAATAAATGAAAATACAACAATTATAGCACATAGTATAGCACCAATATTTATTTCAAAATTTTTAGTTGAAAACAAAATAAAAGTTAAAAAATTAATATTTGTATGTGGATTTAATAATTATTTAGGAATAAATGAAGAATATGATAATGTAAATAAATCAATGTATTTTGATAATCTACAAGATGTAAAACAATATACAAATGAGATTATTTGTTTTTACTCAAATAATGACCCGTATGTAAAATATGAAGTTGAGAAAGAATTTGCAGATACAATAGCAACAGAGCAAATTTTAATACCAAATGGTGGACATATAAATAGTGAGAGCGGATATGACACTTTTGAAGAAATAGTAAATTATTTATAATAAAGATTAGGGAGAAAATAGAATGAAAAACGTTATAATTACAGGTGCCGCTAATGGTGTAGGAAAGGCAATAGCAAACAAATTAAAGAACCAAAATTTAATACTAATAGATATAGATGAAAACAATTTGCAAAAAGTAGCAAAAGAAATAAATGCAAAATATTATATTTGCGATGTTTCAGATGATAAGCAGATTACAAATGTATTTAAAGATATAAATGAAAATTATAATAAAATTGATTGTTTAATTAATTGCGCAGGTATATGGATTTCAGGAGATATATCAAAACAAGAGGAATCAAATTATAAAGAAATGAACGAGTTGTCGAGAGTGAAACATGTTATTGACACAAATGTATTTGGTATAATTGCTATGATAAAAAGTGTTTTTTCAATAATGAAAAATCAAGGATATGGACAAATAATTAATATTAATTCACAAAGTGGTGTAATGTGTGAACCACCATTTCCCGTTTATAATGCGTCAAAAACAGGTGCAAATGCATTTAGAAAAGCTATTCAAAATGATCTAGCACAAAATAATATAAAGATAACAGATGTATGTCCAGGTTTGATAAAAACAGACTTTTATAAAAGAGCAAATAATGAATTGCCAGAAAGTGTAATGAATACAGGATTAACAGCAGAAGATGTTGCTAATACAGTAAAATTTGTTTTTGACTTACCTCATGAAATAACTGTTCCTAGCATAGAAGTAAGACATATAAAAAATTATTAATAAAGGAGAAAAATTATGAAAATCACAAAATATCCACAATCATGTTTATTAGTTGAAACAAAAGGAAAGAAAATACTAATAGATCCAGGTACATTAAAATATAAAGAAGAATATTTTGATGTATGGAATAGCGTAGACATTATATTAATAACACATAAACATCTAGACCATTGTAATACAGAAATATTAGAAAAAATAAATGATAATATAAAGATATATTCTACACAAGAAGTTCAAGATGCAAATAAAACTTTAAATATAAATATTATAAAAGAAAATGATATTATAGAATTAGACGATATAAAAGTAGAAGCAGTACACGCAGTACATGGTTACCAACCATTATTAAAAGGTGGAAAAGAAATATATGAAAATGTCGGATATATTATAGATGATGGAGAAAATAGACTATATACAACAAGTGATACAATTTGTTTTAAAAATGATTATAAAGCAGATATTTTATGTGTTCCTGTAACTGGATATGGACTAACAATGTCAGCTTTTGAAGCAGCTTTATATGCAAAAGAAGTAGGAGCAACATTAACAATACCAATCCATATGGATAATCCAGCATTTCCACCAGATTATAAATTTATAGAAGAAATGTTTAATAAATATGAGGTAGAGTACGAAATATTAGAAAATGAGGAAAGTATTGAAGTAGAATAAAAAATGTTAGAAAAAGATTTTGTAATATTTTTATTCCAATTTTCATTTACTTTTAAACCAAAAGATGATACAATTCGTATAAAGTTTAGCAATAGCTAATTAATTTTTATAATCTCCTTTGGGAGTTTGGCATAGATGATAAGTAAACAACAAAATAATTATTTAAGGAGGCATTATGAAAAAAGATAATAATATTTTCTTTATAAAGCTAATAAAAAGGCTTGGAATAGTAACATTTGTCGAAGAAGTTATATCAATTATACTATTAGTAGTTGGAATAAGATTAATAGTAAATGAGCAAATTATTGGTTTGCTGTTTATATTAGTGTTTATAATACAAAATTTTTTAAATATTAAGTTCTTTTTAATTGTTTTTAAGCACTTAAAAATAGAAGAGGAACAATTAAAAGAAATATATAGCAAAATCAATAATAAAACTTAATATTGTAGAAAGCACTAAGAAACTCGTAAACAGATTTTTTAAGGAGGTAAACACACTATTATTAGTATCTATAATGTTTTTTGTATATAAGGAATAATAGCAATAATATATGCATTCAAATTATAAAAGATATAATAAAAAGAATAAAAGAAAAGTATCATAAAAAGTAAATATCCCTCAGTATTATACTGAGGGATATTTACTTTTTTGAGTAATTAGTGTTGCTTACTTTATATATAATATATATTATAAATTGCTTAATATATCTTCTTTTAATAGTATTTATTTAGAAAAAGATTGAAAATTATGTAAATTTGTAGTAAAATAATTATGTTATGAATAAAGAACAATTAATTAAAGAACTATCGGATAGAAAATTAATAAAAATTGGTGAAAGCATCAATTATAAAAGATTTGAGGAAATACATTCTAATGGATATAGCCATATATCTGAATATGATTTTGCAGAAATGCTTGGAATTAATAGTGGTAATTTTAATAATGTAAAAAATAAAGGAAAAAATGCAATAATATTAAAAGAATTAATTCCTATGCAAGAAGAGAAAATTGCAAAGGAAATATCAGAAGATTTGCTTAAAAAACTAGAGGCTGGACAAAGAATAAATTATGAACAATTTTGCAGCTTAAGAGAAAACTATTGTGTTATTTATGGAGATATTTCAGAAGCTAAATTTGGGAAAATTCTAGAATTGAATGGTAATGCCTTATACAATCTAAGAAAAGGAAAAGAAATTCAAATATTTAAAAGCAAGTTTAGTTCAAATGCAATAATTGAAATGTTAATTCAAGAAAAAATAGCAACACCAGGGGATAAAATAGCCTATAGTAAATTCTATGAAATATATGAGGAAGCAAGAAAAAAACATCCTAGCATAAATTATTTTAGCAAATATGCTTTTGCTAAACTTTTAGGTATTAGAAAATCAACTTTTACTAATTTAAAAACAAATCCTGTAAATGTACAAATATTAAAAAATTATATGCCTAAAAAGAAAAAAGCTTATGTCGTTTCTGATGAAGAAAGAATGCTTATTGTTGAAAACTTAATAAATACTAAAAACGCTAAACCTTATGAGTTTTGTGATTATCAAAGATTTTTAGAGTTATACCAAGGATATGAGAATATTTCTGAATATAATTTTGCTTATATGTTAGATATGTCAAGTACAAGTTTTAGCATAATTAAAAATTCTGGGAAAAAAGCAAGAATACTGAAGGACTGTTTAGATAAAGAACAGATAATAACTGAACTTATTGAAAGTGGTAAATTACAAATAGGTCAAGAAATTGATTATACAAAATTTAGTGAATTATTTAAAGAATATGAATATTTAGGAGTATTTCTTTTTGCAGATATTATTGAAGTAAGTGAAGGTAATATAGAAAGATTAAGAAATAATCCTGGTTCAACAACTATTGCCCTTAAAAGTAAAATAAAAAAAGAAGAACAAAAAATTAGGTATAATGATCTTAAAGAACAAGCAAAAGCTTATGTTGAAAAATTGTTTGAAACAGGTAAAATACATATTGGTCAAGAAATTGACTATCGAAGTTTTCAAGAAATTTATTCACCATGTAGTTACATATCTGAAAATGAATTTGCTAAATTACTTGGAATTTCAGGTTTAAGATACCAAAATATGAGATATTCTGGGACCAAGACATATATACACGATTATAAAGTTACAGAAGCAGTTAAAATAATTGGAAACATAGAAAAGAATAGATATTTTAGTAAAGAAGAAATTGAAGATATTTGTAATAAATATGGAATAACTAAAGAAGATTTTATTATCTATTTTGTGTATAGTGGAAGTTTCAGATATAATATTAATTTACAGGCTTATGTAGACGTTTTAGAAAGACATAATCAAATATACATTGGAAGAATAAGAATGAGTAATGAATATTTTGAGAAAATTTATCCTTTACTTTTAGAACCTGTTAAGAGACTAGTTGGAACAATGTGTAAAAAGTATAAAATGTTAAGCTATATGGAAGATTTTGAGTCTGAAGCAATTATGTATATACTTCAAGATTGTGGTGATATAGAAAAGAACTTTTTAGATTATAAAGATAATCAAACATTAATAAATATGATTATTTGTAGATTAAAGAATCTTTTGCGTGAAAAAATTTTTAATCAGTTAAAAATAAGTAATAAATTTAGAAGTTCTAGTCATTTTTATGAAAAAGTTAAATCTAAAACGGATATTTCATCAGATAGTTATAACACTGAGGAAAAAGCAGTGAAGTTAGTAATGGATGAAACAACTGAATCAAAAATTATGTATGAATTAATAAGAAGATTTGAAAATGGAATGAATAAAGTAGAATTACTTGAAAGTATTCAAGTAGATTTTGATATTTCTAAAGAAACACTACTTGAATTATTAAGTAAAAGAGTAGAATATAAAAAGAAAAATAAAGAAACAATAGATAATTCAATTAGAAAGTAAAATAAGTTTTACATAAAATTGGTTTTATGCTATAAATTTTGTATAAGTATTTTATAAATTTAATATAACAACCTAAAATAGAGGAGGTTATTAAAAATATTACTAATTGTTTAGTATTTATTGAGTATGTTACTAGAAATCACAAGGGACTTAATTGGAAAAGATATTGCCAAAAAGTTTAGAACAATTGTATTTAGGTTAAAAGAAGAAAGCTAGTGATTTTTTATACATCACTAGCTTTCTTTTTTTACTTTAAATATTATTTTTTATAAAGTCTATATCTTCCCAATCACTTTTTCTCTTGTAGCCAATTTTTTCATAAACATGATTACTTATTGGATTACTATCATCTGTATATAAAACGCAATATTTATCTCCACTATCTATCAAATCTCTAGAAATTCTATAAATTAAATTATAAGCATAGCCTTTTCCTCTTTCTTCTTTTGGAGTATAAACACCGCTTACACATTTTCCATATTTCATAATTCTACTTATATTTGCTTGGCATACAATTTTATTATCTTTTTCAAGGACATAATATCCATTTTTTAAATATTTATTGAATTTTTCTTCAGCCTTCTCATAGTCACATTCTTCATTTAAAGCTTCTTTCATAAAATTTTGAATATATTTTATCAGTATATCTTTATCATTTAACGTACATTTTCTATATGTAATATCTTCTAATAATTTTCCATCTTCAAGATTTTCCAATAATAAAATCCTAAGTTCAGTGTGAACAGAATACTTCATATTACTTAAATCACAATAATATTTTGAAAATTTATTAGCAACACTTTTTTCTGAATTAACTCCAAGTAATTCTTTATCATATTTGTAAATTTCACTTGATGCGAATTCTAATATTTCATCTGAATAATTATTAGTTGGAGAATACAAAATTAGTTTCCATGGTTTTCTATACAACATTATAAGCTCAATATTATAGTTATCTGTTATAGTTGCCATAAACCAATCGTTTATTCCTTTTCCAACTCCTTCAATACAATTACCAATCATTAGGCAATTATACCATTCATCTTTTTCTAATAATTCTTTTATATCATTCCAAAACAAATTTATATCTTCATATTTATTAAATTTCATTTTCAATCCACTCCTTTCAAAAAAAGCCTCGCAAAGAAATCATTTAAGACTCCTCTGCAAGACTTCTATTATATCTTACATCTGTGTAAATAACATATTTGTTATTCTATACCGCTCAAAAAGTTATATTTTCTAGGTATACTCTTAAAACATATTAATATATTAGCATATTATTTTAATATTGTCAATTTAATATAAAAAATAAGCGACCTTCAATTCTTTGAATGTCGCTATTTTCATGGCTGGGCTGGCTAGATTCGAACTAGCGCATGCCAGAGTCAAAGTCTGGTGCCTTACCGCTTGGCTACAGCCCAATATATTAAAATTTATGCTAAATATAAATGGGGTGGAATATGGGACTCGAACCCATGGTCTCCAGTGCCACAAACTGGCGCGTTAACCAACTACGCTAAATCCACCATTTCCAAATGCATTTATTATTTTAACTTATTTTAGACGACTTGTCAACTAATTTTAAGATTTTTCTCATCCAAAATTCGAAAAAAATTTAAAAATTTGATTTTTATGCTAAAATTTAGTATTATATATGAGAATAAAATATGAATTTAAATAAATGGTTTATAGGTAAATCCATTTAAAAACCTAAATATGTTATACAAGGAAAAATTAAAGTGTCAAAAACAATATTAGAAAATACTTCAGCACAAATAGTCGAAAAAAAATCAAAATTTATAGCTAATATTTATTATGTCCAAACACAAGAAGAAATAGAAAACATTTTAAAAGAAATAAGAAAAAAATACTATGATGCTAAACACCATTGCTATGCGTATTCAATCTTAACTAAAGATGGATTAGTAAATAAAATATCAGATGACGGAGAACCAAGTGGAACAGCTGGAGCACCTATGTTAAATATTATAACGAAAAATGAATTAACAAATATATTAGTGGTAGTAACTAGATATTTTGGAGGAATATTACTTGGTACAGGAGGACTAGTAAAAGCATATTCAGAGGCGACTATTAGTGCATTAGAAAAAGCTAAAATTGTAAATGAAGAAATTGGGTATGAAATAGAAGTAATTATTTCATATAATGAATGGGAAAAGTTTAAATATTATTGTGAGAAAAATAACATTAATATTATAAATGTGATATATGATGAAAAAATAAAAAGTAGAATAGAAGTAACTGATATAGAAAAAACAAAAATAAATGAATTAATTAAGGAAAATACATTAAAAATAGAAAATTTAGACATCATAAAAGAAAAAAATATAAGAAAAAATATTGAAATATAAACCAAAAATACAAAAACTTGAAAAAATTTCCAAAAAACTATTGCAAAATTATATAAAACATAATATAATTCGAAATGTAAAAATTTTACAAAAAAATTATTTTAGGGGGAAAACAAAAGTGAAAAATAAGATTAGGGTTTTAATTGCAGATGACAATGTAGAGTTTGCTATGACATTAAATGAAAACTTGTCAAAAGACGAAGAAATGGATGTTATAGGCATTGCAAAGGATGGTAATGAGGCATATAAAATGATAAAGGAACAACAACCAGATGTTGTATTATTAGATGTTATTATGCCACACCTAGATGGGTTAGGAGTTTTGGAAACATTAAACTCAAATCCAGTAGAGAAGATGCCATTATGCATAATGCTTTCAGCTGTAGGTCAAGACAAAATAACACAGAAAGCTATTAATTTAGGTGCAGAATATTACATAGTAAAACCATTTGACATTAATACATTAATGAAAAGAATAAAAGAATTTAAATTTTATGAACCAGGAACTGCAAAAGGTAGCTTTGCAAGTAGAGAAATTAAACAGCAATATATTGAACTTGCACCAGAAAGCAAGAAAGATGAGAGTAATTTAGAAGCACTTGTTACAAATGTAATACACGAAGTTGGTGTACCTGCACATATAAAAGGTTACCAATATTTAAGAGAAGCAATAATGATGGTAGTAAACGATATAGATATAATAAATCAAATAACAAAACAATTATACCCAGAAATCGCAGAAAAATATAAAACAACTCCTTCTAGAGTAGAAAGAGCAATACGTCATGCAATAGAAGTTGCATGGGGAAGAGGTCAAACAGACACAGTAGAAAGTATCTTTGGATACACAGTATCAGCTGCTAAAGGAAAGCCAACAAATAGTGAATTTATCGCAATGATAGCTGATAAATTAAGATTAGAGCTAAAAACAGCATAATGAAGTAATATAAAAAAGTATATAAATTTTAGAAGATTAAAATTTATATTTGTATGCCTATAAAGCATATTTTAGACCAATAAACATAAAAAACAAATACCAATAAACACCTTTTATTTATTGATTAAGAAATTAATAAATAGGAGGTATTTTTTTATGACAAAATTTGAAAAACAAAAAAACACATCTGTAATTTGACCGTTGTAGATGTGTTTTTACATTTAATCGGCAAACCACGTTTGTGGTTTCTCCATTTCCTATTTTTATTATGCGCATTAGAACAAGAAATGTCAATAGTTTACTAAAAACTAAGATAGACAAAAGAAGAAAAATGTAGTATACTAGATAGTGTAAAGTAAACATAAAAAATAGTATAAATAAAAATAAGGAAAAAGTAGAATGAGAAAAAAATTAGTAGTATTAATAATTATAGTAATTTTATTAAACACAATAAGTGCAATGCTAGGAAACATAGTATTAGCAAGTAATGAAGAAAAGAAAAATGAAAATAGTTATTGGAGTACAAAAAATGCTCCAATTATATATGGTGCGACAAAAATAACTATAAAAAAGGAAATGTTAAAAAATTTTGATGTTAATGATGCAAGATTTAGAGTTTTTGCAAAAGATTTTGAAGATGGAGATCTAACAGAAAAAATAACTTATACAGGGGCAGTAGATATCAATGTTGCTGGAGAATATAAAATAACATATAAAGTTCAAGATAGCCATAACAATACAACAACACTAGAGGTTCCTGTTATTGTAACAGAAAATGGTGATTCTAAAATTATCGTAGAAAGAACTATTTATACAATTCCTTCAATTTGGAATTTAGATATGATTGGAGTTAGAAGATGTAATTATGGAGATAGACAAAACTTAGGAATATATCTTCCAGAAGGAACGAGTGTAAAAGCGAGAGCACTAGATACAGATAATGATATAAATGTTCAATATATAACAAATGACGCTAATAAAGAAATTTCACAAAAAATAAGTAAAAATGGTGAATGGATAACACTTCAAAATACTAGAGACGGAGTAGATTATGCTTCAGTTCCATTAATAACATCTACTGTATTAAGTAAAGAAAATACAAATTTAACTAAGACATATAAAATTGAATTAGAGTATGATGAAACAGTAAAAGAACTAAATTATTATCATTATAAAGATAATGAAGAAAATTTTATGGAAAAATGGGAGCAAGAAAAAAACGAATATGCTCTTATAGAAAATGAAGTAATCCAAGTTGTAGTGCCTTTTGCAGACAAAGATAAAATGACAAACTTTTTCAAAAATGGATTTTCTACATTAGATGAATATCTAGAATATTACAAAAAAGTTGTAGATAGAATGGATGAGTTTTTAGGAGTTAGTTTAAATCCAGAAAACTTAATAGATCAAAATGTTAGAACAAAATATTTAATAAGAGCAAATGCGCATGGAGCAGGTGCAGCTTATTATAATGGAAATCATGTAGGCGTTAATAGTACTAGTGTTGCAGCATTTTTTGAAATGAACTGGGGAGGTTTACATGAAATAGCACACGGGTACCAAGGAAGTTTAGGAAATGGTGAAATGCAACTAGGCGAAGTTGCTAATAATATATTAGGGCATTATATTCAAATAGATAAAAGTATTTATACATATAGTGGAGACTGGCTTGGAGAATTAAGTAAAATTGAGGAAAACAAAAATAAAACAAGACTTGAAGGAAAAACATTTAATGAACAAGAAGTCTCAACAAAATTATATATGATAATTAACTTGTTTGACCATTTTGAAGGAGGACAAACATATGCTAAAATGTTCAAATGGTACAGAGAGCAAGTAAATAGTGGAAGAAAATTAACTAACCAAGATGCTTATGTAGAAGCAATGGCAGATATTTATAATGTTAATATAATACCATATATGGAAAGCTGGAAAATAGATATCTCGGAAGAGACTAAAACAAAAATACTAGAAAGAAATCTTCCAATGGTAAATATATTAAAAGACATAACAGATGAAGAGAGTTTAAATAAGATTTTATTAGGCGAAAATATTACAGAAAAATATAGTTTAGTAAGCAATGAAGTATTACAAAAATATAATGTAACAGGTAATTTGAAACTAACAATAAAAATTGATGATATTGAAAAATTAAAAGGAAAAACAATAAAAATACTTGATGGTAATAATGTAGTTAAAACCATAGAAATAGATAATGAAATTATAAATGTTGAAAATTTACCAGCAGGAACGTATAGGCTACAAATGCCAGTAAATTATGATTATGACCAAGATTATGCTTATATTCAAATAAAAGCAAGTCAAGATAATGCATGCGAATATGAATATAAAAATAAACAACCAAAAGACTACAATAATTATTTAACATTAAAGTTACAAGGAATATATAATACATATGGATACGAATTAACTTTTAGTGATAATTACACAAAAGCTATAATAAAACTTAATGGAGCAAATATGGGCAACAATACAAATGCTTATGTAAAAATATATGATGAAAATAAAAATGTGATTTCTGAAGAAAAAACAACAGACATATATTTTGATTATAATAAAGAAGCGTACACAATTGATTTAAAACCTGGGGATAAAGTAGAAGTATATCATCCAAATTATGCAAATAAAGTAAAGATATTTAGTACATTATCTGGGGCAGAAATAACACAATATGTTCCAACAACAGTAACTACAATATATGAAGTAATAGAAAATGGAATAATAAAAAAAGATACAATGTCAGAAGAAGAAAGTAAAAAAATAGCATATGACATATTAAAAGAAAAATTAGTAGATATAATAGAAAGCTATAAAAATACTGCAACAGATGAAGAAATAGAAGATGCTACAATTAACTTCAAGAAAAAAGCAGAAGTTATAGAAGCATATGAAAATTTGAAAGATGAAGATAAAGAGCAATATAAGGAATTTGTAGAAAAATTAAATCCAGAGGAAAAATCAGAAGACAAATCGGATGAAAAACCAGACGAAAAACCGGACGAAAAACCAAATGAAAATCCAGACCAAAAGCCAGAAGATAAACCAAATGAAACACCAGACGAAAATCCAGACGAAAGGCCGGACGAGAAACCGGATGAAAAGCCAGAGCAAAAGCCAGAAGACAAACCAAATGAAAATCCAAACCAAAAACCAGAAGAGAAACCGGACGAAAATCCAGACCAAAAGCCAGACGAAAAACTGGATGAAAAACCAGAAGAAAAGCCAAATCAAAAACCAGAGCAAAAGCCAGATAATAAATTAGAAGAAAATGGATCAAATGTAAACAAAAATCAAACAGAACAATTGCCAACTACCTCATTACCAAAGACAGGAAGAAATTTAGTTGCAGAAATAATAATAGGAATAGCAATAGTACTATTAATTATTATTGGTGGTGTTATGTGGAAAAAATCACGCAAATAATAAAATGAAATATAACAAAAAACACATCTAATTAATTTCAGATGTGTTTTTTCATATATTTGAATTATAATAAACAATACTATAATCTTTTGATTATATATATTTTTTAAGCTTTTTCTATTTCTTTTTTAGTTTTTGTAATTTTTTTAACTTTTTCTTCTATCTTTAATTCAGATGTACAATGAGGACATCTTGTAGCTTTTATATTTATTTCAGATAAGCAATAAGGACATACCTTTGTTGTTGGTTCTGGAATAGGCTCTTCTTTTTTCTTTTTACTTTTAAAAAGTTTGCTTTTTTTAGACATTTTATCTAAATCTTGTTTAGCTCTATCATTTAATTTGTTAATAGTACGAATAGCAATAAAAATAGAAAAAGCAATAATTAAAAAGTCAACAATAGTAGTAATAAAAGATCCATATTTAATTGAAGAATTACCCACTGTAAAGACTAAGTCTGAAAAATCAACTTTTCCAGTAAAAATAGAAATAGCAGGCATAATTATATCATTAACTAAAGAAGTAACCATTTTTTGAAAGGCACCACCGATAATAACACCTATCGCCATATCCATAATATTTCCTTTTAATGCAAATTCTTTAAATTCTTTTAACATATCAAAAACACTCCTTTTCTAACACCTAAGTCTATAAAATGATAAAATAAAATCATGAAAATGTCAATAATAAGTCAAAATTTGCAATTTTATGTAAAATGTAGTATAATTAATGTATTATACAATTTAATAAAGGAGATACAATATGAGAAAAAACTGCAAAATCACAGATGCCACATTTCTTTCTGAAAAAGGAAAAGAAATTCCCAAAAGTAAAATTCGGGAAGGAAATGTTGTAAGAGTAGGTGGAGTTATAAAAAAACACCACAAAGAAATCTTCATAAACATTGATGTTATAAAGGAAGATGGAAAGTTTTACTTACAACATGGCGATCAGGTTCAGATTGAATCAGCTGTGTAAACTCCTATAAACTAGACAACTGAATAGTGTGAAAAAGGATATAAATTTTTATATCCTTTTTTCTTTGCATAAAATTGAAAGAAGAAGAAAAAATAAAGTCAAGTAAATTAGATAGAAAATGAGAATTTTTTTTACAACTCATAAATTAAGAAAAAGAAAGGAAAAAGGTAAAAATGAAAATATCATGGATAAAACAAGAAAATGATAATAAAAATTTTATAACAGCAGAAAAATTAGGAATGAATGTATGTAAATTAGAAAATCCAGAGGATGTAGACAATGCCATAAAACAATTGATTAATGAAAATTACAAAACAATAATTTTATCTAATGAAATGGCAGGATTTTCAGAAGATATAATAAAAAAATATCAGAATGATAGCAAGGTGAACATTATTATTACTCCAAGAAGATAATAGGAATAAAATGTATTTTTTTACATAGTTTATTGTAAGAAAAAAATTAATAGGAAGGAGAGTATAATTAAAATATATGATTTAATTATACAAAAAGAAATGAACTTAAACTATTATTCTTATGAAGAACAAGAAAATGAGGAAAAAGAAAAATTTATAAGTGATTTTAGAAATTTAATATATGAAGAAAGAAAAAAACGAGGTTATCTAGAATTAGTATTTATTTGCATTGGTACAGATCGAATGACAGGAGATTGCTTTGGACCAATAGTTGGTAGCAAACTAAAAGAATTATTAGAAAATTATAATATATTTAATATAAACATATATGGAAGTTTAGAAGAAAATATATGTTATACAAATATTGAAAATATAATAGAAATTATAAAAAATAGACATCCTAACGCATGTATTATTGTTATAGATGCAGCACTTTCTAAAAAAGAAAACATTGGAAGAGTGTTTGTAAGCCGAGAAAAAACAATGTTAGGTAAAGGGCTAAATAAAAGTAAAATAGAAATAGGAGATTTAAGTATAAAAGCTGTTGTTGGAAAAAATAACAAGATACCTTATTACAATTTTACAGTTTTACAAAATGTATCACTTAATGTAGTAATAAGAATGGCAAGTATAGTGGCAGAAGGAATTGTGGAAATTATTAAATATGGATAAATTAAAAGTATATTTATGGCAAAAATGGAAAAAATCTATATAAACAAAAGAAAGGGTGGTTTATATGGATACAAATACAATGAAAAATATGGTTATATTAAGAAATTTGCCATCAAATATGATAGAAGAAGCTTATATTGTATTTAAAGATAATGTAAAAATACATAAGCTAGAGAAAATAGAAAACAAAAAAGTAAGTTCGAAAAAAGAAAAAATAGATGGAAAGAAATACGCAATAAAAGAGGCAGAAATGATAGTAGAAGACTATATTTCTAAAATAGAAAAGAAAGAATATGAAATAGGAATTGGAAGTAAGAAAATAAGAGAAAAATATAAGCGATTAAAAGCACTTACTATATTTCTGACAATATTTAGTGCGTTAAGTTTATGGTCAATATTGCTAAGATAAAGTTTATTTTTCAAAAAAATAAACTAGTAGCAGAAATTAATTATGTAAAAAAGTACTTACAAAAATAGACTTAAATAATTGAATAAAAAAAAACACTAAGTTATAATTTTATAAAAATAACTTAGTAGTTTTTATAAATATAAAATGAATAAAAAATTTCAAAAAAATGGTAGCAACTTATTGACGTAATAAAAAATTATTAGTAAAATTATAAAAGGTAAATAATAACTTATGAACATAACGTATATATATGAATAAATAACAACAAAATGTTCATAATGTAAAAAGTAAAAAGAAAAAATAAGACTAACTATTAAAAGTCAATAGTTTTTCTTAAAGAATTAAAAAATAATTAGTACATTGAAAATCGCATGACAAATAGAGCATTGGAAAATGCTCGAAAATCAAATATGAAATTAGAAAAAGTTAAGCCACAACTTTATTATATACAGTTTTACTTTTCTCAAGAGCAAACATAACTCTTACGAGTTTTTTAGTAGCGTGAGAAATGGCAACATTGTAATGTTTACCTTCGGTACGTTTCTTAGCTAGATATATAGCAAAGTTTGGCTCCCAAGTGCAAACAAGTTTTGTAGCATTAAAAAGAGCATATCTAAGGTATCTTGAACCTCTTTTCTCCATTTTAGAATGAGAAGATTCAAGTTTACCAGACTGATATGTAGTAGGAGCTAAACCAGCAAAAGCTAAAATTTTATCAGGAGAGTCAAAATTATCAAAAGAGCCAATTTCAGAAATTATCATAGCAGCCATAGATATACCGATACCAGGAATAGAAAGAATAGGAGAATTTATTTCATTCATAATCTTTTCAATTTCTGTTTCGATTTCTGAAATTTCAGTATCAAACTCTCTAATAAGTTTTATGGTATGTTTTAGCTCTAAAGATTTAGCAGGCATATTAGAACCAATAGAATTTTTAGCAAGTTGTTTAATTTCTATAGCCTTTGATTTATCAAGTCTGCCGTGGGAATTATTAGCTAATAAATTAGAAAGTTTAGTTAAGTTAGCATTTGCTACTTGCATAGCACCAGGAAATTGATAAAGCAATTCATAAATAGAACTTAAATGAATTGTAGAAACAATTTTTTCAAGTTCTGGAAATAAAATTGTAGCAAGTCTAGATACTGAAGTTTTAAGCTTAGCACGTTCTTTAACTTTATCAAAACGATAACGAGATAGTGACTTTAATTCTTCATTGTGATATAATGCAATAGAGTAGGACTTCAAGTTCACATTAGACATTAACATAGTAGCAATAGTATGAGAATATATCTTATCCGTTTTCGTCTGTCTAAGGCTTAGACTTTTTCTGAACAGATTGGTATGTAATGGATTAATAACGAAGGTGGGAAGGTCTTTATTGAGAAGATATCCCAAAAGATTGTAACTATAATGTCCAGTGGCTTCAAGCCCTACTTTAATTTTAGAAAAATCATTTGAACAAGATTCAATTTTTTCAAAAAGATCGTCAAAACCTTCTATATTGTTAAGAATAGTAAAAGTATCAAACAAAATCTTACCATCAGAGTTGACAATAAAACAATCATGATTGTCCTTAGCAACATCAATACCAACAAAAATCATAATAAAACCTCATTTCATAAAAATATTTGATATTGTATATAGAACCACAGAACTCAATGCATTGTAACCTCGTTCTATATAAACCGTCGTGCGGTATCTAACTAATTAACAAATAAGCAAAGAGACTGTGGTTGGAGCCTTATTTAAACCATCTAGTGGTAGGAGGAAACAACCAATCCACAATATCTTTAAATATAATAACATATTTTAAATTTTTATAAAAATGTTATTAAATATATTATACGAGGAGGAAACAAATGAAAAGTCAAGAAAAAAGAATGTTACTAATATTAGTAATAGTATCAGCATTAATCATAACAATAATATGGTTTGCAACAAGAAACAAGGAAAACAACAATGTTGGAGGAACAACAACAGAAAATGTGGAACAAGGAGAATTTACAAAAGTAGAAGCAGACGGAACAATAGTAAACACAAGTGAAAAATTAAAACAAACAAAAGAAAATT
>USDF01000006.1 GCA_900553405.1 uncultured Clostridium sp.
AATGAACTCTTTCCACAAATTTCTTAATAATTTCTAGCTTACTTACTTTCAATCCACTTTTTTTCAAATTGATATGTTTTTATTTTAATATTGTCACGTTTTATGTAAAAGACAAAATTGACCCGTCCCCAAATGTCCTTTTTAAAAGTTGACATAATTTATATTATATGTTATAATAGCATTGTGTTTAAAGAGAGAATAAAAAAATAAACAAGGGATAAAATATAATAAGATACAAGCTTAAGATAAAAATTTAAAAGAATTTTTTATAAAAAGGAGTTTAAATGATGAAAATATCAAAGAGAAAGCTTGGTATTTTATTTATTTTTTTGGCTTTTATTTTTATTGAAACAATTTCATTTGCGACATATCAAACAGCAGTATTAGGAGAAAAAGAAAATAATAATAAAATGAAATATGAAATTGAAATGGAACAAGAAGAGGTTGTTTTATCTCAAGAAGAACAAGAGACATTAGATTTAATAAATAAATATAGAGAACAAAATGGATTGACAAAACTAAAACCAATTGCTAATTTACAAAAGGTTGCAAAATTAAAAGCAGAAGATTTAGTAAATAATAATTATTTTGCACATAATTCTCCAAAATTAGGTACACCATTTGAATTAATGGAATCACAAGGAGTGGAATACAAAATAGCAGGAGAGAACTTAGCGGGAAATATTACAGCGAAAAAGGCTGTAGAGGCTTGGATAAATTCTAAATCACATAGAGAAAATATATTAGAAGAGAAGTTTGATTATACTGGAATATGTGTTATAGATAGTGAAGTGTATGGAAAAATATTCGTACAAGTATTTATAGGAATTTAATTTTGAATAAAATTATACTATAAAGCTAGTTTTAATTTGAACTAGTTTTTTTGTTGTCATTTTATAAATTATATATGCTTATAAGATAAGCCAAATGTGCCTCAAAAATAGTGATAACTAAAAGAAAAATATTTAGAAAATTAAGGGGTTAGAGAACAAAAAAATAACCAGTTGTATACCTAAAAATTTTAATTTAATTGTTCTCTATCCTCTAATATATAATCAATTATTATATAATTTGTCGCATATAATCTTGTGTTTTCTTTAAGTAAATTGTAGCAATAATCAAAAAGAACATCAGTATAGAGATTGCAATTGATAGTATATTTACATTATAAAAATAATTATATAGTATAAATACTAATGAATAACTTATGATTTGACCTATTACCATATATATATTAAAGGTCATAATATGTTCTTTTTTATACTTTTCTAATCCGTCTACTTTTATAGCAGAATATACATAACTGCAAGACTCTGATTCTATTATACTACCAAAAGAATACATTAAAATATAATAAATCATTAATGCAATAAAACTTGTGTTAAAAACTACTAATAATGAAGATATAAATATTGATATAGATAAATATGGATAAAATGTCTTATTAATATTTGTATTATTTATCAATTTTAGTATTTGTAATGAAATTATAGAAATTACTGCAAATAAAGAATTATAAGTTCCAAAACTAAGTTCTGTTCCTAATCTCAAAAATAAAACTATTGGAAGTAATTCTGTCATTGCACCTTGAGAAGATATTCTTCTAAAAAACATACATTTATATATATTTCTTAAATGAGATTCTTCTTTTATTTTATTCCAATAATCTTTCATATTTAATATTTTATCACTTACAGTAAAATCGTTTATCTTTAATGAAATTAAAATTATAATTAAAGTTTCTATACTTAACAATATAAATAATACATTATAAGATACTTTTTCAATGACAAATCCCGAAAAGATTGGAGTCAATATAGTAGAGATACTTTCTAATATATTCAAATTTGCTAAAAAGTTACTCATATTTTTATTATTACTAGTTCCAATTATCATCAATTCATAAGGGGCTGCATAACAAATAGAGGATAATGTATGTAGTGTTTTAAACAAATATATGTAATTTACAATATTTTCTTTAAAAACTAGTAATATAATTATACATAATGTTAATAAAGGAAAACTAATTCTATATATTTTTTTTGCATTTCTAGAATTAATTTTCTTTAAAATTATATATTCAATAATCAATCCTAATATAACCGAATACATTGTATATTTCAATATAAAATTCAAATCATTATTTACAATTTTTAATATATATATATTAAAAAATAATGAAAAGAAAATAGAAATAAATTTTCTCAAAAAAGCAATGATTGCTATAATCTTTCTATTATTTTGTTCCATAAATCCTCCTATATTAAATCTGCTACATATAAGTAAATATCAAGTGGAAACCATGAATCACAAATATTTTTTATATCTGGTTCTAAATTTGATTTTTCATTGTGATTAAGAAATAATTTCAATGTATTAATGTTAAATCATAATTGTTAGAATTATATTTAGATATTACAACATCCTCATCTACATTTATTTTTATTCCGCCATAATTTTCTATCTTCGTAATTAAAATCTCCTACATGAACTTAAAAAATTCTATCATAATAGACAAATTTTTTCTATATTTTTATTAAATTTTATATTACTATCTCAAAAATAGTGAATTTGACCATAGAATAAAAATAGTGTATAATAGGAGATAGTTAGGGGGTAATAAATATGATAGAAAATAAAGAAACAGAAGTTATAAATAATGAAAAAACATCAGGACTTAGTATTGCAGCTATGGTACTAGGTATTGTATCAATAGTAACATGGTGTGCTTGGTTTATTTCAATTCCATGCTCAATACTTGCATTAATATTTGGTATTTTAGGAGTGAAAAAGCCAGGAAGAGGAATGGCTATTACAGGTATAGTTACAGGAAGCATTGCACTTGCAATATGGGTACTATTATTTTTAGGAGCATTCATGATAGGATTTATAGAAGGATTTTCAGAAGCATTTTACTATTAGTAGTATATTATAAAAACAAGAATAAAATAAAAAAACTCTCATAAGATATATAAAGTATCAAAATGGGAGTTTTTATTATGATTATTTTAAGTAAAAAAAGAATAATGATAGTTGCAAGTGTTATTATGGTAGCATTATTTGTTTTTGCTATACAGACTAATACTAAAAATACTAATGTAGTTCAGACAGTGGCACTACCTGTAAGCAATAAAGTAATTGTTTTAGATGCTGGGCACGGAAAGCCAGATGAAGGGGCGCAAAGTAGTACTGGAACAACAGAGGCAGAGACAAATTTGAAAATTGCTTTAAAGGTGCAAAGTTTACTAGAGCAAAGTGGTGCAACAGTAATACTTACAAGAAGTGATGAAGAAGCAATTTATGATTTAGATAGCAAAACTTTAAAACAAAAGAAAATATCTGATATCCATAATAGGGTAAAAATAGGTAATGAAGCACAAGCTGATATTTTTGTATCTATTCATTTAAACAAAATTCCACAAGAACAATATTGGGGTTGGCAATGTTTTTATAAAGAAGGAAATGAGCAAAGTACCAAACTTGCTAAAAGCTTACAAGAAAACTTAAATGAATCGATTCAAAAAGAGAATAAAAGAGTTGCAATGAAATTAGAAAATGTTTATATAATGAAACATGTAGAAATACCTATTTCAATTGTAGAGTGTGGATTTCTATCTAACAAAGAAGAGGAAAAGTTACTTTTAGAAGATAATTATCAGGATAAATTGGCATGGGGAATATATAATGGAATAATTGATTATTTCATATAAAATAAACACTATAAGAAATCCTATTTATATTTGGATTTCTTATAGTGTTTTTAGTAATAAATTCATAAATATATTCTAATTACATTTAATTTTATTTTTTATTTTCAATTTTTAAATTTTCTTTTTTCAAATAGCCTTGTCTATAAAAGGCGTTAAAATACATAAATAGTGAAAATATAGTAGCAGCAAGAGCAATATAATATATATAAAGGTCAAAATGAACATCTAAAGAGAAAAATCTAATAACTATTGAGCATACTATTGCTAAATAAAACAATACCGTAGATAATTTTCCATACCATCTTGAAGATACTACTAACTCTTTTCCATAAAGGAAAGAAGCTCCAGCAATCATTAAAAATTCTTTAATGAAAACAATAACTAAAAACCAAAATGGTATAATTCCTTTTATTGCAAGTGTAACTAATATTGCTATTTGAGTTGTTTTATCTGCAAGAGGATCTATTAACTTACCAAAGTTTGTTATAAAATTAAATTTTCTTGCTATAAAACCATCTAATACATCAGTAATTCCAGAAGCTGTTAAAAATATAAAAGCTTCTATGTATTTGTCTTGAAATAGAAATATTATTATGAAAGGTATTAATATAAATCTTAGTATGGTAAGCATATTTGGTACATGTTTAAACATTTTAGGTCCTCCTAATTATTTTACATTTATTGCTATATTTTAAAATTAAAGTCAAGTAAATTATTCTTAGTGTCAACGCAAACTGTTTGACCATTTTTTAATTCTTGTTTTAAAATTCTGTCAGATAATTCGTCTTCTAAATAACGTGTTATAGCTCTTCTTAAAGGTCTTGCACCGTATTTTAGGTCAGTTCCTTTTTCTAAAAGATATTCTTTAGCACTATCTGAAATTTCTAAAGTTATATTTTTATCAGATAATGCTTTTCTTGTGTCTTCTAACATTAAATCTACAATTTGTAATAATTGTTCTTTGTTTAATGATTCAAATACAACAATTTCATCTATTCTATTTAAAAATTCTGGTCTAAAGTTTTGTTTTAAAGCATCTAAAATTTTAGTTTTATTTCCAATGCTATTTCCACCAAATCCAATTGAGTTTGTATTTAGGTTAGAGCCAGCATTTGAAGTCATAATTATAATTGTATTTTCAAAACTTACAGTATTACCTTGGCTATCTGTTAATCTTCCATCATCTAATACTTGTAATAAAACGTTGAAAACATCTGGATGTGCTTTTTCAATTTCGTCTAGTAAGACAATAGAATAAGGTTTTCTTTTAACTTTTTCAGTTAATTGGCCTGCATCATCATAACCTACATATCCTGGAGGAGAACCAATTAATTTAGATGTAGAGTGACTTTCCATATATTCAGACATATCTACTCTGATAATTGCATCTTCACTTCCAAACATTTCATAAGCTAAGCTTTTTGCAAGTTCAGTTTTACCAACACCTGTAGGACCAACAAATATGAATGAAGGTGGTCTTTTGGTGCTTTTTAAACCTGCTCTATTTCTTCTAATAGCACGAGAAACAGCTTCAACAGCTTCTTCTTGGCCAATAACTCTTTTATGAAGATTTGTTTCTAAGTTTAGTAGTTTTAAAGTTTCTTCTTCAGTTATTTTCTTAACTGGTATTTTAGTCCAATTCTCTATAACCTCTGCAATATCTTGAACTGTTAAATCTTTTAATTTTAAATTAGCATTAATTGTATCAATTTGTTCAATTAAGCTACATTCTTTAGCTTTAAGTTCAGCAGCTTTTTGATAATCTTCTGTAGAATCTGCTTGTGCTGCTTCTTCTTTTTCTTCTTGGACTTGTTTCAATTCATTTTTTAATACTTCTAATTTATATAAAGATTTGTTATTAAGGTTTATACGTGAACATGCTTCATCTAGAATGTCTATTGCTTTATCAGGTAAGAAACGATCATGTATATATTTTTCAGACATAATAACAGTTTGTTTAATTACATCATTTGAGATTTTAACCTTATGAAAATCTTCATAATATTTTTTAATTCCTTCAAGAATATCTATAGAATCAGATATAGAAGGTTCTTCAACTATTATAGGTTGAAATCTACGTTCTAAAGCAGTATCTTTTTCAATGTATTTACGATACTCTTTTAAAGTAGTAGTCCCTATTAATTGAATTTCGCCATTTGCTAGTGCAGGCTTTAAAATATTTGCAGCATTCATAGAATGTTCAGCATCACCTGCTCCAATTATATTATGGATTTCATCTATAACTAAAATGATATTTCCAAGACTCTTGCATTCATCCATAATAGATTTCATTCTAGATTCGAATTGACCTCTAAATTGAGTTCCAGCAATAACTGCAGTCATATCTAATAAATAAACTTCTTTATTTAAAAGTTTAGCAGGCACTTTACCAGAGGCAATTTTAATAGCTAAACCTTGAGCAATAGCAGTTTTACCAACACCTGGTTCACCTATTAAACAAGGATTATTTTTAGAACGTCTATTTAAAATTTGAATCATTCTTTGAATTTCTTTGTTTCTACCAATAACCATATCAATTTCGTTGTTTTTAGCTTTAATAGTAAGGTTAGTTCCAAAAGTATCTAAAGCCTTTTTCTTTTTAGAATTTGGCTTTTTATCTACTTTTACTTTTTTCTTTTCTCCATTTGCAGAAGAACTACTTTCAGTAGATTCATCATTTTTACCGAAAATATTTGAGAAAATAGCACCAAGTGGAATACCATTTGGCATGTCAGGATTTTCTCCATCACCATTTTCATTATTTATAATAGAATCCATATCCATATTAGAAGACATATCTTGGAACATGTTTTCTAACTGATCTGTCATATTTTTTAAATCTTCTTCAGAAATATTTGCCTGTTTTGCAAGTGCATCTAAAGGGCTAATACCTTTTTTCTTAGCACATTCGTAGCAAAGACCTTCAGTTGCAATAGAATTGTCAGGCATTTGTTTGTTAATAAAAATAACAGCTGTATTTTTATTACATATTGAACATAGCATATATTGTCATTCCTCCTTAAATTTTTACCATTATATAATACAACAATTACCTAAAATAGTCAATGAAAAAGCAAAAAATGTACCAAAAGTGCCAGATTCACCTTTGGGGACGTTTCCTTTTGGTTAATCTGGTACTTTTGGAGTAAAGGACGCAAAGGAGATGTTTATTAATGAGTCCACAATATCATTTGTGTCAATGTCGAAATTTGTCTTACGATTTTTCTTGATTTTCAAGTGAAATCATGCTAGTATAAGTTCATGCAATTTATTTGGCAATTGCATGACTAATTTTATTTTAAAAGTCAAGCAACTTAGGAAGATACAGAAATTTTAATTAATAATCTAGTTTATTTATTTTAAATTATTTCTATGAAATCCATATTAAACAATTAAATAATTTAATATTAGAAAATCAAATTTAAAGATTCAGGTTTCAAAAATTAAATTAAAAAACAAAATTTAAATCTAAAGAATATCCAAGATTACAAAAATATGATAGGAAGGAGGCTAATTAGTATTAAGCTGTTTCATTAAAAGAAAGCAGTGAAAATTATAGTCTGTTATTGTCAATGAAATTGTAAATAATCAATAAATATTTACTAAAAAGTATTGTTAAAGAAGAATATATTTAGTATAATTAGAAAGGATAAAGCCTATGGCAAATGAAAAACAAGAAGAATTACAATTTCAAACAAAAGAGAAAAAATACAATCTAAAAAATGATGTAATATTCCAAACCTTCTTTAGTCGTAAAGGAAATGAAGAATTTTTAATAGACTTTTTAAATGCACTATTGAAGAAAGATATAAAATCAATAGAAGTACGAGAAGAAGTAAATTTAGAAAGATTAAGTAAAGAAGAAAAAGGTGGAAGATTAGACTTACAAGCAAAATTAGAAGACGGAACAATAATATCAATAGAAATGCAACTAAGAAACGAATATAATATAGAAGAGAGAACTACATTATATAGTGGAAAGGTGATATCAAGAGAAACTGAAAGAGGAACAGATTACGAAGATATAAATCAAGTAATAATGATAAACATATTAGGGTATAATTTCTTAAAGGTAAAAGATTACATATCAGAGACAGCAATAGTATTAGAGAAACATAGAAATTATGAAGTGCTAACAGGATTAAAATGGTACTTTATAGAATTACCTAAATTTAGAAAGCAAAATCCAGACATGAACGAGAAAATAAATCAATGGTTAGCATTTATAGATGATTATAATAAGGAGATGGTAAAAGTGGCAGAAGAAAAAAATGATAAACTAAAAAAAGCAAGAATTGAAATGAATTATTTAACAGGAGATGCAGAAGTAAGAAGACTAGCCGAATTAAGAGAAAAATGGGAAACGGACAGAATAAGTGCTATTAATCATGCTACAAGAAAAGGTGAAGAAAGACGGAGAAAGAAAACGGAAGGAAAGATAAAAGTATAGAAATAGCAAAAAAATTGTTGGAAATGGGAATGACAACTGAACAAATTATAGATGCCACTCAACTTAGCAAAGAAGAAATAGAGAAGCTTTCAGAAGAAAAATAATATCATGTTTTAATTAATTCAGCCAAAGATAATAAATCTTTGGCTGGTATTTTATATAATAGGAAAGTCATACTGACTTTTCTATTATATAAAATATTGCACAGAAAATTTATAAAATAAATTTTCGCGCACGAACAAATTTACTGAAAATTTCAATTTTATAGAAAAGTATAAAGAGTAGAGTAAATACTGAAAATTGAAAATTTTCAGTTTTGTTCTATATTTTTATAATCCAATTTCATTCTTAATTGTGTCAAAACCAATCCCACAAATAAAAAAGCTACAAGCAAACATTAAACTAGTTCTAAATAATGAAATGCCAATATAAAACAAAGTAGGAATACTATAAAAAGTTTCATATGTAAAAAGAGAAAAGGTTGAAATTAAGCATAAAACAAATGAAACTATTAATCCTATACGCATAATTTTCTTTGTTTTACAATCTAAATTTTTAATTTTATTAACTAAAGTATTAATTATATTCATATAATAACCTCAACTTTCTTATTCATCTATATTTAGTTTATCATAAAATATACATGAAAATCAAAGGTAATTTATGCCAAGTTTTCTTATTAGAAAGGTTTTATTAGGAATTAGTAGAGTTATTATGAAGAAATCATTATAAAAATATATAACAAACAAAATAAAAAGCATGAATTTATAATTCATGCTTTTTTGCTCGAAAATCTTAAAACATAATAAAAAACTGTGCACAATTTTTTATTTTTAACTATGCTTTTATAGCGTTTAATTTTTTAGCCATACCTGATTTTTTTCTAGCAGCTGTATTTTTTACTATTACACCTTTTGTGCAAGCTTGATCTACTTTTTTAGTAGCTTCTGAGAATAATTTAGTAGCTTCTTCTACTTTACCTTCTGCTACAGCTTGTTCGAATTTTTTAACAGCTGTTTTATAAGCTGATTTAATCATATTATTTTGCATTGTTTTCTTTTCGATAACTCTAGTTCTTTTAATAGCTGATTTAATATTTGGCATATTTTGCACCTCCCTTTAAGTTACTTTTCATATATAGCAGATAAAATTTTATCATAAAAATGTACTTTTTGCAAGTATTATATGATAAAAGTTTATAAAAATTTCATAAAATTAAGAAATTTATGAAAAAATTGTAAAAATATTTGAAAAAATACAATAAACAAGGTATAATAAACATATACACAAAATAACAAAAGAACAAGTATGAAAGGAGCGATTTTTATGAACATAAAAATTACAGGAAAAGATTTAAAAGCGACAGAATCTATTAAAGATTATATCGAGAAAAAAATGGAAAGATTAGTTAAGTATTTTGGAGAGGAATTTGAAGTACTTGCTACAATTAAAACGGAAGGTAATGAACAAGTTGCCGAGTTATATGTTAAAGTAGAAGGAGAAACATTTAGAGCAGTTACAGCACATCGTGATTTATATGCTTCTATAGATAAAGATATAGACATTTTAGAAGGTCAAATTCGTAAAATGAAAACTAAAAAAGATAAACAAAATATGACAGAATCTATAAGAATGAAAGAAGCAGTTGCAAGTAGCGAAGAAACTCATGAAATTGAAGATGAAATTATAAAAACTATTTACTATAATATAAAACCAATGGCACCAGAAGATGCTAAATTAGAATTACAAGGAAAACCAAAAAATAATTTCTTAGTATTTATAAACATAGATACTGGAAAAGTAAATGTAATTTATCGTTTAAAAGATAGTAAAAATTTTGGATTAGTAGAACCAGAAGCTTAGTAAAAATAAAAAATTTAAATTAGAAATTAAAATATTATTTAATATTACTAATTTAAATATTAAGCATTGCACATAAAATAAAAATTGGAATAAGGATTAAACCTTATTCCAATTTTTATTTTGTATAAATTATTTCATTTGATTTTCAGCTTGCTCGATTAATTTTTTAACCATGTTTCCACCGATTCTACCAGCGTCTCTTGCAGATATATTTCCGTTATATCCATCTTTTAAATTTACACCAACTTCTGAAGCAACTTCATGTTTGAATTTGTTTAAAGCTTCTTTAGCTTCTGGAACTACTTTTGAATTTGAATTTGTCATTTTTTTCACCTCCTGAAAATTTAAAATTTGAAAATTTTATTTTCACTATTAGAATGCTCATAATTAAACAAAATAAACTGGAAAAATTATCAAATTGTAATTAACAAAAAAGACAGGAATTTATTTCCTGTCTTTAACTTTATGTATAAAGGCAAAAAATAAACTCCTGTACTTAAATTTAATAAAATTAACTATTTGTTAGCCATTTGTCTTTCAGCTGTTTCTATTAATTTTTTAACCATGTTTCCACCGATTCTACCAGCATCTCTTGCAGATATATCTCCATTGTATCCTTGTTTTAAATTTACACCAACTTCTGAAGCTACTTCATATTTAAATTTGTTTAAAGCTTCGCTAGCTCCTGGAACTACTTTATAGTTTGAGTTTGTCATTTTTTTCACCTCCTAAAATAAGAATTTAATTTTCTTAAAAAACAGTTTAATGTTTTTCAATATATAGAATGTTCAAAAAAAATAAAAATAAACTGGAAAAAAATGAAAAAATGTAGAAAAAATGTGAAAATAAAAAAATGCAAGTGAGATTAAAAACAAATTAAAAGAATTAAGTAAATAGCAAAGATATTCTATATATAAATATTATGTGATGAATATTTTTGCCTTGAAATAAATTAGATAATAAAATTAGGAATAAAAATGGAAAATATGTAAAATATAAAATAAGAATATATATAATTTAAAAATAATAAATAATAGCATAAATATAAAATTATTTTAAAGTAAAATGGAGGAACATATTTTTATGAAGTTAGATGATAAAATAGAGTTAGAGAATATAGATATTTTAAATGAAGATACAACAAAATATGGAGAGTTTGTCTCATCATATTTTGCATGGCTTACATTAGAAAAACAAAAAGATAAGGCAAATCAAATGGACAATATGACAAAAAAGAAAGAGCCTTAAATAACAAGGCTCCTGTCCGGTTTTAGTTTTTAGTTTCCACATTCTTTGTCAGGTCTTCAAATTTCAGGATGGAAACCGCCTATAGAGAACTAGCTGTGTTTCTTAAGAAAAACATGATCAATGTCGTGTCTTGTTCCCATACTAATACCTCCTTTACAATATTATAGTAAAGCAAAATAATTATAATAGAAAAAATAAAAAAAGTAAATAAAAAGTATTGACTTTATAAAAAAAGATGTTATAATATCATTATAGGTCAAAGAAAGTCAAAGTCAAAATAATAAAATAAGAGGTGGTAAGAAAATGAGAATGTCAGATATGATAGAAGATTTTATAAAAGATTTATTTGAAGAAGATGATTTAGTAGAAATACAAAGAAATGATTTAGCGCAAAAATTTAATTGTGTACCATCTCAAATAAATTACGTAATAGCAACAAGATTTAAACCTTCACAAGGTTATTATGTAGAAAGTAAACGTGGTGGAGGAGGCTCTATAAAAATAAAAAAAGTAAACATTACTAAAAGCAACTATTTTATGCATATTATTAATAGTATTGAAGACTCTTTAACAGCTCAAGAAGTAGATATATTTATTAGTAACTTTTTATCATACAACATGGTAAATACTATTGAAGCAAAGCTTTTAAAAGTAGCAACAAGTGATAATGTACTAAAAATAGAACAACCGACTAGAGATGAATTAAGAGCGAGAATATTTAAAAATATGCTAGTAAATTTAATTGAGTAGCAATTAGAAATAGTCTCAAATTGTGATATGTTACCAATCTAGGACAGAGTATAAAACAAAAAAATAAAAAATTATAAAGGAGTTGATTAACATGTTATGTGAAAATTGTGGAAACAATGAAGCAAATATTAAATATACACAAATTACAAATGGCGTAAAAAAACAAATGAATTTATGCGAAAAATGTGCCAATGAATTAGGTATAAATAATATATCTTTTGATATGCCAATTAATTTTTCAAATTTCTTGGAAGATATATTTGATGATGATGAAAGTTTATTTATGCCAAGTATAGCAAGAAACGAAAAGCTTATTTGCGATAAATGTAAAATGAGTTATGAGGATTTTATTAAAAATGGAAAGTTTGGCTGTGACGAATGTTACACTACTTTTGAAGATAAAATTGATAACTTATTAAAAAATATACATGGAGTAAATAGACATGTAGGAAGAAAAGCAAAAATGCTTAATACTAATGAAACACAAAAAGATAGTATAAAAGCAGAAAAACAAGAAATTAAAGAGAATAAAACAAATGAAAAAGAGGAAAAAATTAAGAAACTACAAAATAGATTAAAACAAGAAATAAAAGAAGAAAGATATGAAGATGCAGCAAAAACGAGAGATGAAATAAAAAAATTAAACAACGAATAAAATATAAAATGCTTATCTTATTTTGAGATAACAATAGAACAAAATATATAATAAATAAGTAGGTGAAAATATGAATTGGTATTTAGAAAATGGAAAAGATTCAGATGTTATTCTTAGTTCTCGCATTAGGTTTGCAAGAAATATAAAAGAGTTTCCTTTTAAAATAAGAATGACAAAACAAGATAGAGAAAAAATGTTAGAAAAAATTAAATTTGTAACTCCTAGCATAGGCTATGGACTTAAATTTATGTATTTAAAAGACATGGATGATATTACCAAAATGGCTTTAG
Organism: uncultured Clostridium sp.; assembly: GCA_900553405.1. Lineage (GTDB taxonomy): Bacteria > Bacillota > Clostridia > TANB77 > CAG-508 > UMGS1663. Next base: position 12,967 of record USDF01000006.1, read on the forward strand.
TAGAAAAACATATTATAAGTCCGGAAATGGCACTTGCAAAAGAGGAAGAAGCAATTTTAATAAATGACGAAGAAAATATTTGTGTTATGCTGAATGAAGAAGATCATATGAGAATTCAAGTATTTTCTAGCGGATTAGAACTTAAAGAAACATTGAATTTAGCAATTGAACTAGATGAAAAATTAAATGAATTGTTAGGATTTAGCTATAAAGAAGAGTATGGATTTTTAACAGCTTGCCCTACAAATGTAGGCACAGGTTTAAGAGCGTCTGTTATGGTGCATTTACCAGCACTAAAAATAACAGGAAACCTAAGTAAGGTACTTCATATAGTAAATAATTTTGGAATGACAATTCGTGGTTTGTATGGTGAAGATTCACAAAGTAAGGGCGACATTTACCAAATTTCTAATATTCAAACTTTAGGTATAAGTGAGGAAGAAATAGTTACAAATCTAGAAAATATAACAAGAAAAGTAATGGAACAAGAACGTTTAGCAAGAAAATATTTAGCTAAAAATGGAATGGATTTAGAAGATAAAGTGTATCGTTCATATGGGATTTTAACAAATGCAAGAAAATTAGATTCAGATGAATGTAGTAATTTGTTATCAAGTGTGAAATTAGGTACAGATTTAGGTGTTATAACAGAATTAAATGATACGAAAGTAAAGAACATGATGTTATATACAAAACCTGCAAACTTACAAAAGTATTTAGGAAAAGTATTAGACGCAAATCAGAGAGATATAAAAAGAGCAGAAGTTATAAAACAAATAATTAATGAAAAATAGAAAACTTTATAAAAATTCAAATTAAGGAAGGTGATTACAATGATGTATAAATTTACAAAAAGAGCAGAAAAAGCAATTGAATATGCAAATAGAATAGCTTTAGAATTTGGACATAATTATATAGGAACAGAGCATTTGCTATATGGCCTTTTAAAAGAAGGTTCTGGAGTTGCAAGTAAAGTCTTAGAAAACCAAGGAATTACGCCAGAGCAAATAGAAGAACAAATAGATGCTTTAGTTGGTAAAAATGAAGAAATAGGAGAAGAAGAAATTTTAGGATTTACACCAAGAACTAAAAGAGTTATAGAAACAGCATTTATAGAAGCTAAAAAGCTAGGTTCAGATTTTATAGGAACAGAACATTTACTAATTGGAATTATGCGTGAAGGAGATAGTGTAGCAGTTCGTATATTATTAAACTTAAATGTAAATCCACAAAAATTATATAATGAAATAGTAAAAGTATTAAATGATGATGAAAGCATATTAAATGAAGAAAAAAAATCTACAAATTCAAAAGTAGGAGCAAGTTATAACCAAACTCAAACTTTGAATCAGTATGGAACAGACTTAACTAAAAGAGCAATAGAAGGAAAATTAGATCCTGTTATTGGTAGAAAAAATGAAATAGAAAGAGTTATACAAATACTTTCTAGAAGAATGAAGAATAATCCTTGTTTAATAGGTGAACCAGGTGTTGGTAAAACAGCGGTTGTAGAAGGGTTAGCACAAAAAATAGTAGCAGGAGATGTACCAGAAAGTTTAAAAGATAAAAGAGTAGTAACTCTTGATATTACTAGTATGGTAGCTGGTGCAAAATATAGAGGAGATTTCGAAGATAGAATAAAAAAATGCTTAAATGAAGTAAAAAAAGCAAAAGATGTTATTTTATTTATAGACGAAATTCATACTATAGTTGGTGCAGGTTCAGCAGAAGGTGCAGTAGATGCAGCAAATATATTAAAACCATTATTAGCAAGAGGAGAAATTCAATTAATTGGTGCAACTACATTAAATGAATATAGAAAATATATTGAAAAAGATAGTGCATTAGAAAGAAGATTTAGTCCTGTAACAGTTACAGAGCCATCTTCAGAAGATACTTTAAAAATACTAGAGGGAATAAAAGACAAGTATGAAGCACATCATAATGTAAAAATTACAGAGGAAGCTATGAAAGTAGCAGTTGATTTATCTGTAAGATATATTAATGATAGATTTTTGCCAGATAAAGCAATAGATCTTATAGATGAAGCGGCATCAAAAGTAAGAATGAGAGCATATACAGTGCCAGATAGTTTGAAAAAATTAGAAGAGGAAATTAGTGCAATAAGTAAAGAAAAAGAGGAAGCAGTTAGAAGTCAAGATTTCGAAAAAGCTGCAACTTTAAGAGATAAAGAACACGAGGCAAAAGATAAGTTAGAAAAAGAAAAACAAAAATGGGAAAGCAAAAATAGCAAAGAAGTAATAACTTTAACAGAAGAAGATATTGCAGAAGTAATTTCTAGCTGGACTAGAATTCCAGTAAAGAAATTAACACAAGATGAAAACGAAAAATTAAGAAATTTGGAAAAGTCATTACATGAAAGAGTAGTTGGTCAAAATGAAGCAGTAGAGGCAGTTGCAAAAGCAATAAGACGTGGTAGAGTTGGATTAAAAGATCCAAACAGACCAATAGGTTCATTCTTATTCTTAGGTCCTACAGGTGTAGGAAAAACTGAACTTTCAAAAGCATTAGCAGAAAGTTTATTTGGAAATGAAGATTCAATGATAAGAATTGATATGTCTGAATATATAGAAGGACATAGTGTTTCAAAATTAATAGGTTCACCTCCAGGATATGTAGGTTTTGAAGAGGGAGGACAATTAACAGAGAAAATACGTAGAAATCCATATTCTGTTATACTATTTGATGAAATAGAAAAGGCACATCCAGATGTAATGAATATGCTTTTACAAATATTAGATGATGGTAGATTAACAGATAGTAATGGTAGAACAGTTAACTTCAAAAATACAGTAATAATAATGACTTCAAACATAGGTGCAAGATTAATTACAGATAAGAAAACATTGGGATTTACTTCTAAAGAAGAAAACAAAGAAGATAAAAAAGAATATGAAGACATTAAAAAAGATGTTCTTGCAGAATTAAAAAAGGAATTCAAACCAGAATTTATTAATCGTATAGATGAAATTATTGTGTTCCATAAATTACAAAAAGAAGAAATGAGACAAATAGTAGATATTATGCTAAAACAAGTAATAAAACGTATGGAAGTACAAAATATTAAAATTAAAATAGATGACGATGTAAAAGACAAGATAATTGAAAAGGGTACAGATGCAAATTATGGAGCAAGACCACTAAAAAGGACAATACAAAACTTGTTAGAAGATAAGATTGCTGAAGCTATATTGGATGGAAAAATTTCAAAGGATAAAGAAGTAAAAATAGGATTAAATAAAGATGGCGAGATTGAAATTAAATAAAGTATATAACTGCCTAAAGCACAACAAAAAAATCATTAATTGATAAAAAACGACAAATCAAATTAGATTTGTCGTTTTTTAGAATTTAAGAGTCAAATTTACAGACTACTAAGGAACTGAGGAACATTTTATAAAACAGATTTTGAGATTAATTATAAAGTTTTTCTACATTGAATATAATTGGTTCAGTAAAGTAATAAAAACCATCAACTTCATAGATAAAGTCAAGTTGTTGATTTTTACAGGGAGTATAGAAGATATGTTCAGTAGTAAATATACTATACCAAGAATTATCATCCTTTTGAAATCTACTAACCCAATTAACTTTACCAATATTAACACCATTTATCCGAAAGTAAACATTATTAATATATCCAATGTTTTCATTAATTGCTATGCTTAAAATAGTAGGAATATCTGTATAAGTTTGTTCCATAGTATACCTCCTATAATAATTTTATTGTTTTGATTATATAGCACTAAAATTTGTTAGTCAATGTTTTTAAAGATAAATTTTTTGTTTGCAAATAATATTTTAAATTGGATTTACATGAACTATGGTATTATAGACTTTTTCCAAAGAATTTATATCTTTTTCTAGGTTATCAGCTAACTTGTGACTTTCAAAGGTGCTCATATTACCATCTAAACAAATTGTTAAAACGACAATATATTGGTAACCAACAGGAGCAGAAGAAATATGTTCAATTTTCTGAATTTCTTTATAATTTTTAACATAGCGCAAAATCAAATCTTTTGTTTCCTCATCTATAGATTCATCCATTAAAACATTATAACTTTCTATAAATATTTTAAAACCTGTAATAGCAATCCAAATAGAAATTCCAGTTCCAACTATACCATCTAAAAAAGTTATTCCAACTAAAGTTGCTAAAATTGAAATAAGAGTGAAGGTTGTAACAATACAATCATTTCTGTGATCTTTGCTATTGGCTTCTAACAAAATGTTGTTATATTTTTTACAAAGTTTATTAGTGTAAATAAACAAACTAAATTTAACTAAAATAGTGATTATACAAACAACAACTAAAAACCAAGAGAAAGTAATAGTACTTCCATATATTAAAGTTATAATTGAGTCATAAAGAAGTTTAAAAGCAACAACAATCATAGAAATACTTATGAAAAGTGAAAATATATATTCAGCTTTTCCATGACCAAAATTGTGAGAGTCGTCTTGTGGCTCACTTGATATTTTATTTCCTACCCATGTCATAATAGAGGCGAAAATATCACCAGCACTATTGGCAGCATCTGCTATCATGGCTTGAGAGTTGCAAATAAAACCAATGCTTCCTTTTATAATTAATAAAAACAAATTACCAAGTATCCCTAGCAATCCGGCCTTTTTTGTAACATTGTATCTATCCATTTTTATCTCCTTTTATAGTATATGCATTATAGCATTTAAACAATTAAAAAAGAATAAAAAAAGTAAAAAAATGAATTTTAGGAACAGACCTAAAAATCTAATTATACTTTTTTATTTTTAAGCTTGTCACTAAAATTTAATTTACTCAAACTATTGAAATATTATACACTTTATGGTATAAATTTATTATACGGAAATAAGGAAAAGAGAAATATGAAGAATATAAAAAATTATACTTTTGAAGAATTAAAAGAAGAACTAAAAGCATTAGGAGAAAAGCCATTTAGAGCAGAGCAAATTTTTCATTGGTTATATGTAGAAAAAGTAAAAAGCTTTGATGAAATGACAAACTTATCAATTGAATTAAGAGAAAAGCTTAAACAAAACTATACAATGTGCAATTTTAACATTATAAAAAAATTAGAATCTGCAGATGGCACAAAAAAATATTTATTTGATGTATTAGATGAAAATGCAATAGAAACAGTACTTATGGAATATCACCATGGAAAAACGATATGTGTTTCTTCACAAATAGGTTGCAAAATGGGATGCAAGTTTTGCGCATCAACAGGAATACCTTTTGTTAGAAGTTTAACAGCAGGAGAAATCGTTGAACAGCTAATAGCCGTAGAACAAGACACAGGTGATAGAATATCAAATATTGTATTTATGGGAATTGGAGAGCCTTTAGACAATTATGATAATGTAATAAAAGCAATACATATTATAAATCATCCAAAAGGACTAAATATAGGGGCAAGACATATTAGTGTTTCAACAAGTGGATTAGTTCCAAGAATATATGACTTAGCAAAAGAAAATATTCCTTGTACACTTTCTATTTCACTTCATGCAACAAATAATGAAAAAAGAAGCAGTATGATGCCAGTAAATAATGCATATAAAATAGAAGAACTAATTCAGGCTTGTAAAGATTATATAAAAGTTACAAACAGAAGAATATCTTTCGAATATGCTTTAGCAAAAGATAACAATGATAACCTAGAAGACGCTAAAGAATTAGTAAAACTATTAAAAGGTATGCTATGCCATGTTAATTTAATACCTATAAATAAAATAGAAAATGGAAAATATACTAAAAGTACAAATGAAAATATAATTAAATTTAGAGATTATTTAAATGACCACGGAATAGTAGCAACTATTAGAAGAGAGTTAGGCTCAGATATAGATGCTGCATGTGGACAATTAAGAAGAAAAAATTTAAACAAGATAGGAGAAAACGAATGAGAGCTTTTGCAAAAACTGATGTTGGAAAAGCAAGAGATATGAACCAAGATTATTATTATATATCTAATCCAGAAGATCCACTTAAAATATATATATTAGCAGATGGAATGGGTGGATATAATGGAGGAGAAATTGCTAGTAAATTAGCTACAACTATAGCTTTAAGTTATATACAAAGTAATTTTGAAAATACACCAAAAGAAAGAGAAGACATACTAAAACTAGTAAAAAGTGCAATGGAATATGCTAATATGGTAGTATATGAAAAATCAAAAGAACAAAAGGATTTAGACGGAATGGGTACTACTTTAGAAGTATGTTTAATATATAATAATAAGTTATATCTTGGACATGTAGGAGATAGCAGAATATATAGATTAAGAGGAGAATTTTTTAGAAAATTAACTCATGATCATAGTTATGTACAAAAATTAGTTAAAGATGGAACTATTACACAAGAAGAAGCTGACCATCATCCAAAAAAGAATATGCTTATGAAGGCATTAGGATGTACAGCATTTGTAGAACCAGATGTAACAGTTAAAGGATTTATAAAAGATGACATTATACTAATATGTAGTGATGGTTTAACAAATATGGTAGAAGAACAAGAAATATATAATATTCTAAAAAAAGAAGGGACATTAGCTGCAGAAAAACTAGTAGAAAAAGCAAATGAAAATGGTGGCTATGATAATATTACAGCTATTGTAATAAGATAAACAAGGGAGAGATAAAAAATATGGATTTAATAGGAAAATATATAGGAAGCAGATATGAAATCCTAGAGAAAATTGGAAACGGTGGAATGGCAACAGTATATAAAGCAAAATGTCATGTTTTAAATAGATTTGTTGCTGTTAAAGTCTTAAAAGAAGAATTTACAACAGATGAAGAATTTATTCGTAGATTTAATATAGAAGCACAATCAGCTGCAGGTCTTACACATCCTAATATTGTATCTGTTTATGATGTAGGACATGAAGATAACATATATTATATAGTAATGGAATTAATACAAGGAAAAACTTTAAAACAAATAATATCAGAAAGTGGTATACTTCCTTGGAAATGGTCTATAAATATTGCTATTCAAATAGCCTCAGCATTAGAAGCAGCACATAAAAATAACATAGTACATCGTGATATAAAACCACACAATATAATTATAACAGAAGATGGAGTTGCAAAAGTTACAGACTTTGGTATTGCAAAAGCAGTCTCAAATTCTACTATTACAGCATTTGGAACAACAATAGGTTCTGTACATTATTTTTCGCCAGAACATGCAAGAGGAGGATATACAGATGCAAAATCTGACCTTTATTCTTTAGGAGTTGTAATGTATGAAATGCTAACAGGTCGAGTACCATTTGATGCAGATACACCTGTTTCTATTGCATTAAAACATATGCAAGAAAAACCAGTAGAACCTATAAAATTAAATCCAAGTATTCCACTTGCTGTTAATCAAATTATAATGAAAGCAATGAGAAAAGAACCAAGTGAACGTTATCAATCAGCTACAGAAATGCTTAAAGATTTAAATGCAGCATTAAAAAATCCAGAAGGAAACTTTGTAGAAAACGAAAAAATAGATATGAATCGTACTCAAGTAATGGGAACAATCACAGACGAAATGCTTGAAAATAATAAAAGCAAAGAAAATAATAAGAAAAAGAGCAAGCTAAAACAATATTTTGAAAAACATCCAAAGATGAAAATTGTAATGTTAGCAGTTATATTTATACTTGTATTTGTAGTAACAATATTTATTACAAAATTTGCAATGGATGCTGGAACAATAAAAAATGTAGAAATTCCAGAGTTAGTTGGACTAACAGAGGATGAAGTTAAAGAAAAATTAAAAGGAACTAAATTCACTTATGAAATAGCAACAGAGGAATATAATAGTGAAGTTGAAGCAGGAAAAGTAAGTGCTCAAAATCCAGCTTATAGAAAGAATTTTACAATAAAAGAAAACTCAAAAATATCTTTAACAATTAGCAAAGGAACAGAGCTAACTACAGTTCCAAAGGTAGCAGGAATGGAATATTCAGAAGCTGAAAAAGAAATAACTGCTAAAAAATTAAAAATAGAGAAAATAGAAGAAAAAAGTGACAAAATAAAAGAAGGCTATGTTACAAGACAAGATCCGGCAGAAAATACTGAAATGAAAGCAGGAGAAATTGTAAAAGTATATGTAAGTATAGGAAATGGCTTAGAACAAGTACCTGTAACATTTGTTGTAGGTAAAACAGAAGCAGATGCTAGAAAAGAACTAGAAGATGCAAAATTAAAAGTAGAAGTAAAATATGACGAAGATACATCAAAAACAAATGGAATAGTATTAAAACAAAGTAAAGATGTAGGTGAAGTGGTAGATGAAGGAACTACGATAGTTCTTACAGTAAATAAAATTTCAGAAGTAAAGAAAGGTACAGTAAATGTTAATTTAAAATCAATTTTAAATTATTCAAAACCAACTTCAACAAATGAAGAAGTAACTGTTCCAAAAGTACAGGTAAAAGTTACAGTAAATGGAGATATAGTATATAATGAAGAAAAAGCAAAAGATACTACTAAAATAACAACAGAAATTCAAGGAAAGGGAACGGTAGAAGTAAAAGTCTATGTAGATGATGTATTAAAAGGTACAAAGAATCTAGATTTGAATAGTTCAAGTCCAGTAGTTACTTTTGAATAAAAATTGCAATTTTATTGTAATTAGAAATTTTACTACGCTATAAAAAATAGAGGATTGGAAAAAAAGTTTACCAGTCCTCTTAAAAAATAAAAAGGAAGTAAGGTTGGAAAATAATTTATTTCTTTTCCAACTGAAAGAGATTAAATATGCCAAAAGGATTAATAATAAGTAATATTTCAAATTTATATGAAGTAAAAATTGAAGACAAAATAATAGAGTGTAAGCCAATGGGAAAAATAAAACAAACAGAACTTACTCCAGTAGTTGGAGATTATGTAGAAACTGAAACAATAGAAAACGAACCAAATAAAGGAATGATAACTAAAGTGCTAGATAGAACCATGTATTCAAAAAGACCAAAACTTGCAAATTTAACACAAATAGTATTGGTAGTTTCTTTAAAATCTCCAAAACCAGATTTATTATTGTTAGATAAACAACTAGCATATGCGGAATATTTAAAAATAACTCCAATAATATGTATAAATAAAGTGGATTTAGGAAACGAAGAAATATTAAAAAATATACATGAAGTATATGAAAAAATAGGCTACAAAGTTATAGATACAATTGCAAAAGAAGGAAAAGGAATAGAAGAATTAAGAAAAGCTTTAAAAGGCAATATTACAGCATTCTCAGGAAATTCAGGTGTAGGAAAATCAACACTAATTAATAGTTTGTTTAGTGAAACAAAAACTCTTGAAGGAGATATAAGCTTAAAAAATCAAAAAGGAAAAAACACTACAACAAGTGTAACTTTGTATGAAATAGATAATGGCTATATAGCAGATACACCAGGATTTTCTACTTTTACAATAGAAGAAATAGAAAGCGAAGATTTATGCTATTATTTTAAAGAATTTAAACAATATTTACCTAATTGTGAATACACAGATTGTGAACATATAAAAGAACAAAATTGTGGAATAAAAAAAGCAATAGAAGAAGGCAAAATAAGTGAGCAAAGATATGAAAGATATTGCAAAATAATGGAAGAATTAAAACAAAAGGAGGAACGTAAATGGTAGAAGTAGCAACATCTCTTTTAGATATAGAAAAAGAGAAAATAATAAAAACAATATATGACTTAGAAGTAGCAGGAACAAACTACTTTCATATAGATGTTATGGATGGAAAATTTGTTGAGAACAATACAATAGAAAAAATGAGAGAATATACAGAATATATAAAACAAGTTTCAAATACACCAATAGATGTGCATTTAATGGTAGAAGATATAGAACCTTATTTAAAAGAATATATAGATATGGGAGTACAATCTATTATATTTCATATAGAAAGCTGTAAAAACGAAGAAGAGGCTTTAAAATGGATTTCATATCTTAAGGATAATAATATAAAGGCAGGCATAACATTAAAGCCAAAAACAAATATAGAAGATATATATAAATATATTCCTTATATTCATAAAATATTAGTAATGTCTGTAGAACCAGGAAAAGGTGGACAAAAATTTCTACCAGAAACAATAGAAAAAATTCAAGAACTAAATAAATTTATTTATGAAAATGGGTTTGAAGTAGATATAGAAGTAGACGGTGGAATAAATAATGAAACTGCTAAACAAGTAATAGAAGCAGGGGCCAATATATTAGTTGCAGGGAATTACATTGCAAAATCAGAAGACTTTAAGAAAGCAATAGATAGTTTAAAACAAAAATAAAATGAGAAATTTAATTTCTCATTTTATTTTTGTATGTTAATTATTTATCTTCTTTTTTAGTTTTTGTTGTTTTTTCTTTTTCTGTTTTAGCAGTACTAGTTTTAGCTTCCTTAGCTTTAGTAGCTTTTGGTTCTTTTTCAGCTTTAGCTTCAACAGTTTTTACTTCAGATTTTTCAACTTTTTCGTTTTTCTCAACAACAACTTCTTTTCTGCAAACAATGTTTACTAATAAAGTACCAATACCAAATGCATAAATCAAGAATCCAATGAATCCACCAACAAATGGTATTTTTGTTAATAACCATAATACTAAATTAGATAATAATGTAAATAATACAAATTTAACTTTACTATCTGTTTTTAGTAATTTAGTAAATAGTTTACCAAAGAATATACTTGTAATTGAAGAAGCGATAAGTGAAAATACTACAAATATGAATGTTGCAGGAAGTAACATTTTTAATCCAATAACACTAATTGCTAATAATAAAGCAACTATAACAAGAACAACTGGAGTAATAAAACCAATTCCTAAACTAGCAAAAGATTTTCCAACACTCATGTTTCCAACTCTATTAACAAATTTAGGTGTTAACCATAATAAAATTACTGTTAATACAAAAGTTAGAAGTAATGCTTGTATTGCTTCAGATACATAACCTAAAATTATACTAGCAATACTAGTTTCTTTTTCAGTATTTGAAGTATTTACATTGTATTTAACACTTCCTGCAACAGCTCCTTCTGGAATAGTAATTTCAGATGGTGTAGAATACTCTAAATTACCATAAACAATAGTACCAGATTGTTCATTTAAAGTTAATGATTTTGCAGATATGTAAGCATCTCTTCTAATTTTTCCATTTAAGTTAATATTAGAACCTGTTACTTTTAAATCTCTATAAATAAAACCATTACTTTCTAAATTGAAATTATTACTAATAGCATATACATCATAAACAACACCATTAATTGTAATTTCATTAGCACAAACGAAAAGGCTACTATATACGTATCCACCTTCAATAGTTACTTTATCTGCTACAACAAAAAGGTCTCCACCGATTTCACCAGTAACAGTAACTTCTTTTGCAGCTACGAAAGCATTTCCATCTACTACTTTGTCAATAGTAACTTTATCTTCTGAAAGATATAAATCAGTATTAACCCAATTAGTAGTAGAAGAAGTAGTGTCAACTTCTTGAGTATTATTAGTATCAGAAGTAACTACTACAGAGTCATCAATTAAAGATGTATCTTCAGTTGCTAAACATACAGAAGATAGTAGTAATAATACAAATAATACGCTAAGTAAAATTTTTGATTTTTTCTTTAACATTATAAATTTCTCCTTTCAAATAGTATAGAGTAAATATATATCTTTAGAGGCATTTTGTCAAGAAAAAGTAGCATTAAATATTGCAGATTTTATTCTTATAATTTGCAATATTTAATGCTACTTTTTATGAAATAAAACACTAAATCTTGTTATTAAAATAGTTACATTTAGAATAAATAGGACATATATTACACTTAGGTTTTTGAGAAGTGCAAATATTACGTCCATGCCACATAAAAATATGGTTCAAATCATAATAGTATTGTTTTGGAAAAATTTTTAAAAGATCTTGCTCAATTTTTTCTGGAGTAGATTCTTTTGAAAAGCCAATTCTATTTGCAATTCGCTTGCAATGAGTATCTACTGCTACACCTTGAGGATTATTAAATGCTTCTAACATTACAACATTTGCAGTCTTTCTACCAACTCCAGGAAGCAAAAGCAATTCTTCCATAGTAGAAGGAACTTTAGAATTATATTTAGTGGCAAGAATTTTAGCAGTAGCTTTTATATTCTTTGATTTATTTTTATAAAAGCCACAAGGATGAACTAATCGTTCTAATAGCTCTAAATCCATATTAGCAAAATCTTCTGGTGTTTTATATTTTTTGAAAATATCGGGGGTAGTTTTATTAACCCTATCATCAGTGCATTGCGCAGATAAAATAACTGCAACTAATAATTCAAAAGGAGTGGCAAAATCTAAACTACATTTTGCATCGGGATAAGTACTTTTTAAGGTTTCTAAAATTTCTATAGCTTGTTTTTGGTTCATAAATATTTCAATCCTTTCCATATATAAATATTTAAACATAAGAAAGAAAAATTTTCAATAGAAATATATTACATAAAAAAGGTAACAAAATAAATTGAAATAAATATAATATAATTAAAGGAGGTAATATATTATGTTTTGTGCACTAAAAAAGACTATAGGTGTATGTTTAATAGGGATAGGTCTTGGAGTATTATTAGTGTTATTACTTCCAATTACAGGCTGGTTATTTTTAATAGGAGCTGCAATTCTAATTATAGGGGTGATGTGGCTGTTTTGCTAAATAAAATAAAGGAGAGTGAATAGGTATGACAATAGTTGTAAAAAAAGTTCCAAAATTTTTAAGAGGATTTGTAAAATTAATATTTGGGATAAAAGATTAAAAGTTACATAGGAAGAGATATTAAATATTTGCAAAGTTAAGTGCTTTATTTTAATAAAAAATTATGCAAAAAATAAAATAGGTCAAATCAAAAGAATAAAAAATTCTTCTCATTTGACCTATTTTATTTTTACTATTTCTTAAGAAATTTTAGTATCAAAAAGTAGTATGCATCCTACTTTAATATATATTCACTAATTAAGCTCTTTTTACTTTTCCAGAACGTAAACATTTTGAACATACAGACATTTTCTTTACTTGTCCGTCTACAACTGCTTTAACGCTTCTTACGTTTGGTTTAAATGTTCTAGTTGCTCTTCTACTAACGTGTGAACGTGCAATACTAATTTTATTTCCATGAGATAGTGTTTTTTCGCAAATTTCACATTTTGCCATTTTTAGCACCTCCTATTAGTTTTAATAAAATTGACTATTTACAATATTAACACACAATTAGAAGAAAATCAAGTGTTTTACAAAAAAAATATAGAATAGGAAATTTAATAGAATAAGAGAAATTACTATAAAAAAGAGAAAAAACTTTATTTATTATTAGAAAATTAGCAAAATAATAAAATTGAGAAAAAATATGCTAAAAAAGGTAAAAAACACCTAAAATGAGCTAAATTGAACTTTGCAAAATTTCCAAAATATGTTATAATATTAATCGATGGTGCATTATTCTAGTCATACTGTCTATCATGAGGGTGGGGCTAAAAATCCACTAAAGGGCACATCGTTGAAGTTTCTTATTTATGCGCGAAATGCCAGTTTTGTGTGTAAATAGGGAGTAAAGAATTTAGGGTAATATATAATGGCATATATAGGATTCCCTATTTTCGCGGAGGCTTAAGAAAAATTCTAAATATGACTTTTAGAAAGCAATTTAAGTATAACCTATGTTGAGTGCCAAGACACAAAATACATAGCGTAGCCTGTTTTGAGTGAAGGTATCGGGATTAACTGAAAATTCAATTAATAATTAGGCCAATTTTTAATTGAACTATACAAAACATGTATTTAGAGTTATGAAATTATTTTTGCAAAAGAGACTAATGATAGGTAGCAGTATTTAAAGGAAAACTTCTAGAATGTTTGCTTTAATCTATAAGCAAGAAAATCTAGGGATTAAGGTACGGATTTTAAGTGGCGATCTGGTTTCTAACTATTATTTATAATTGTTTTTACAAATTGTGAATAGTGGTAAGATATTTTCTTTAAACGGAAACGGCTAAATAGTAATGTTTAGTAGAAAATAGAGAAATTCTTCTAGACCTAAACCGTAAAATTTACTTAGGTTTTTACCATCTAAAAAATTTATATGAAAAAATAGGAGCATAAAAAATAATGTCAAATAAAGAAAACAACAAAAAAGATAACTCGGAGCTGAAATGGTTTATAACTGTGTTTATAACCACTTTTATTTTATCTATAGTTTTTTCATACATTTGTACAAATGCAATTTCTAGTTTGGAATTGTTTCCAGCATTGTTAATATTAATTTTAACAATATTTATAGGAATAATATTTGATATAATAGGTGTTGCAGTTACAGTTGCAAAGGAAGAAGAACTTCATGCAAAAGCAAGTAAGAAAATGAAAGGTGCAAAAACATCAATAAAACTTATACGTAATTCATCAAGAGTATCAAATATATGTGCAGACGTAATAGGAGATATATGTGGTGTAATAAGTGGTTCTATAGCAGCACTTATTACAATAAAAATAACAGAAAAATATAATTTAAGCTTTGATTTACAATTTATCATCAGTGCAATAGTTGCATCACTTACAGTAGGTGGTAAAGCTTTAGGAAAAGGTATAGCAAAAAGAAATTCAACAAAAATTGTACATATGGTAGGATTAGTACTTGGAAAGTTTGATTTTAAAGAAAGAGCATAAAAGCTCTTTTTTTGATGTCCTTTGAAAATAAAAAACAAAACAAAAATTTGCAAAATTTTAAATGTTCGCTTGTTTTTTGCATAGCAATGTTATATAGTATGGAACATAAAGAATGAGAATAAGCAGATGTGGTTTGCCTCCATAAAGGAGGTGAGGCGTATGATAGAAACAGAATTACTAAGTATTATATACATATTGTTTTATGGATTACTAGGGATGACTATCATTACCTTTGCCTTAGTTATAGCGTTAGCGACAATTTTGAGCAAGAACAAATAAGCCAATAAAAAAACACATCTGTTCACTTGGCGGTGTAGATGTGTTAAATTTTACACTGGCAAACCACGTTTGTGGTTTCTCATTTTCTACACTTATTATATAATTTTTATAAAAGATTGTCAATAACAAAGGAGAGAATTATGTACGCATATATAAAAGGAAGTTTAGAAGTAAAAACAAGAGGTTATATTGTAATAGATGTAAATGGAATAGGTTATAAAATATTTATGTCAGAAACAGCAATAGCAGAATTAGGAGAAATAGGACAAGTAGTAAAAGTACATACATATTTAAAAGTAAAAGAAGATGAAATGAGCTTATACGGATTTAATACAAATGAAGAACTTCGAATGTTTGAATTATTGTTATCTGTAAGTGGAATAGGTGCAAAATCAGCAATAAATATATTATCTAACATTACTCCATCAAGTTTTGCATTAGCTGTAATTACAAATGATGTTGCTAAAATAAAAGCACTTCCAGGAATTGGTCCAAAAGGAGCACAAAGAATAATATTAGAGCTAAAAGATAAATTAAATAAACAGCAAGATATAGAAGAAGTAGAGAAGCAAGTGGAAAAAGTAATAGATACACAAAAATATAATGAGGCAATTTCAGCACTTCAAGTATTAGGATACAGCAAAAAAGAAATAGAAAAAGCACTTCAAGGAATAAATGAAGAATTAACAGTAGAAGAAATAATAAAATTAGGATTAAAAAATTTAGCAAGATAAATTTTAGGGACGGGCTTAAAAATTTAAAAAATCAATTTGAAGAATGAATTAAAAAATCAAAATTACTAATTTATGAATTTGAACAGATGTAAAAGATAGAAAATAATTAGATGATGGAAATTAAATTTTTAAGCCCGTCCCTAAAATTAAAAAGGAGATTAAGAAAATGACGGATTTTAGTAAGCCATTGGCGTACAGAATGAGACCTAAAAATTTAGAAGAATATGTTGGTCAAGAACATATTTTAGGTCAAGATAAAATTTTATATCGTACAATAAAAGCAGATAGATTATCTAGTATTATTTTGTGGGGACCTCCAGGGTGTGGAAAAACATCACTAGCAAGGGTAATAAGTGAAACTACAAAATATAAATTTACAAGAATAAATGCTGTAACAGCAGGAGTAGGAGATATTAAAAATGCAATTACAGAAGCTAGTAATTTACTTTTAAATCCTACAGGAAAATGTATATTGTTTATAGATGAAATTCATCGCTTTAATAAATTACAACAAGATGCACTTTTACCATATGTAGAAAATGGAACAGTAATTTTAATTGGAGCAACTACAGAAAATCCTTATTTTGAGGTAAACAAAGCTTTAATATCTCGTTCTATGGTCGTAAAATTAGAACCTTTAACAATAGAAAATATATATACAGTATTAAAAAGAGCATTAGTAGCACCAGAGGGACTTGGAAGTTACAAAATAAAAATAGAAGATGAAACATTAAGAAAAATTGCAGAAGTTGCAAATGGGGATGTACGTACAGCTTTAAATGGTTTAGAAGTAGCAGTTCTTACTACAAAAATAAATAAAGAAGGTGTTATCGAAATTACACCTCAAATAGCGGCAGACAGTGTGCAAAACAGAAAAGCGATTTTTGATAAAAATGGAGATAGCCATTATGACAATATTAGTGCATTTATAAAATCAATGAGGGGGTCAGATCCAGATGCTACAGTATTTTATTTAGCAAGAGCTATAAATGGAGGGGAAGATCCTATGTTTTTAGCAAGAAGAATTGTTATATGTGCATCTGAAGATGTAGGACTCGCAAATCCAAATGCGCTAGTAGTTGCAAATTCTGCAATGCAAGCGGTTCATATGGTAGGAATGCCAGAAGCAAGAATAATTTTATCTGAGGCGGCTTTATATGTAGCGCTATCGCCAAAATCAAATTGTTCTTACAATGCAATAAATAAGGCATTAGAAGATGTAAAAAATAAAGATACGGGTGATGTTCCTATGCATATAAGAAATGCACCTGCAGAGGGAATGGAACAATTTGGTTATAATGAAGGTTATAAATATCCACATGATTACCCAGGTCATGTAGTAGAACAACAATATTTACCAGATAAAATGTTAGGGACAAAATATTATATAAAAGATGACACAATTGAATAAATTATGTATTAAACTATAGATAAATAGAATAAAATATGTTAATATATAACAACAATTTATGAAGGCACCTAAAGGAGGTAGCAACATGAGTAGAGAGAATGAAGCATATAATTATGTACTTTCACAAGTAACAACAGAGGTAGATGAACTTTATCGGTACTACCAGTGTAAAGATAGAACACTAAAAAATGAAGAAGATACAATGAAAGAGCTAGAAATATTAATTGCTAAAAAATATATTAATGCAACATATATTTCTGATTTAATGCTTATAGTGGACTATTATGCAAGAAGAGACTACGCAAATTATTTTTATAATTTGCAAAATTACATTCTAAAAATCAGAGTATTTCTTGAAGACTATTCTGGATAAAGAAAAAAGAGTTTCTAGCAGATGTTATTGCTAGAAACTCTTTTTGTATAATAAAACCTTCTTACAGAATTTATTATTTTCAATAAGAAGGTTTATTATAATATATTTAATTTTTATTATTCTTTATCTTTTTTTGAAGACTTTTTATCGTCTTTTATAACTTCTTTAATAGCACCTAGGCTACCTAAAGCTGTTGTGGCATCAAATGGGATAAATACCTTATTTGCATCTCCATTTGCAACTTCTTTTAATGCTTCTAATGATTTTAATTGAACTAATTTATCATCAGGATTTGCTTTCATCATTGCATCATATACCATATGTATTTCTTCAGCTTTTGCTTCAGCAACTTTCTTAATAGCTTCAGCTTCACCGGCTGCTCTTCTTATTTTAGCTTCTTTATCAGCTTCAGCTTCTAATATAGCAGCTTCTTTTTTACCTTCTGCAAGAGTTATAGCAGATTGTCTTTCTCCTTCTGCTTGTAAAATTAAAGCTCTTTTATTTCTTTCTGCATTCATTTGTTTTTCCATTGCGTCTCTAATATCTGCAGGTGGAGTAATATCTTTAATTTCAACTCTGTCTATTTTACAACCCCATTGGTCTGTTGCTTCGTCTAAGATTACTCTTAATTTATCATTAATAGCATCTCTAGAACTAAATGTTTCGTCTAAATCCATTTTACCAACAATATCACGAATAGTTGTAATTGCTAGGTATTCAATACCTTTCTTTAAACTTTGAATTTCATATACTGCCTTTGCAGGGTCTGTAATTTTATAAAATACAACTGTATCAATTGTAATTGTAACATTATCTTTTGTAATAACACCTTGTGGTGGGATGTCCATAGTTTGTTGTTTTAAACTTACAACACTACGTACATGATCGAAAAATGGTATTATAATAGTTAAACCAGCATCAGCTATTTTATGAAATTTACCAAGTCTTTCAATAATATAAACCTCTGATTGTTTAACAATTTTGATTGTTTTACATGCAATTATTAAAATAATAACTAGTATAACAATTAAAGCTATAATTCCTTCCATAAATTTTCCTCCTTTAAAATATATAATATAAACATTTCTTTAAAATAAATATAAAATGCTTATTTTAAAATTAATAACTTATTTAATAGCTTCAATTTTAATAGGTTGAACAACAGCTTTTACTCCGTCAATTTCTAAAACTTCAACTTGTGTTCCTTTTTCAATAAAAGAATCATCAAATGTTTTTGCTGACCACACTTCATTTTCAACTTTAATTTGACCAACTCCAAATTTTGGATTAATGTCTTGTGTAACTAAAGCTTTTTTTTCAATAATTGAAAAAGCATTAGTCATTACTTTTTTATCTTTTTTAGTGAATTTTTCTACAAAAGGTTTTGTAAAAAAGATAAGCAAAGTAGAAGTTGCAACAAAAACTATTGATTGTAGCCATAAGTTACCTGGGCAAATAAGACTAACTAACATTGTAATTAAAGCTCCTATTCCAAACCAAAATACAAAAAAGCCAACTGTTATCATTTCAATAACAAAACAAATGCCAGCTATAATTAGCCATATATACCACATAGCAAAACCTCCTAAAATTTTAACTAACAATATTATTATACTATAGAAACTGGAAAAAATAAAGAGATTTGGGAAAAAATACTATAAAATAAAAATTAAAGAGAAAGCAATTTATGCTTTCTCTTTAATCATTTGCTTAATTTTTTCCTCCAAGGCCTGATATTGCCTAGAATATTCAGCACATTCCTCATATGCTTCTAAACGAGCATCCATGTCAGGAGAATCAGGAATTATCGGACGTTCTCCAAGGATGTCTTTTGGAGTAAAAAGCTCACCGGTTGTTAAATATCTAGTACGTAATTCAACAAACCGGATGTCAATAGGATTTGATAAAGTTGTATTACTCATAAAGTAGAACCCTCCTAAAAAAATAATATTAATAGATAAATTAAGTATAACACGAATTTACATAAAAGTCAAAATAAAATAGAAATATTTTGTAGTTTGTGCTGTTTTTTTATATAATGTAATTAGAAAATCTAAAAACTACTTTAAAAAGTAGATAAAATATGATAAAATAAGTCGAATAAAAAAAGAAACGAGGAAGAAATATGGAAAAAACAGTGGCATTTTGTACATTAGGCTGTAAAGTAAACCAATACGAGACAAATGCAATGATAGAACAATTTATAAAAAAAGGATATACAATAAAAGAGTTTAATGAAAAAGCGGATATATATATAATAAACACGTGCACAGTAACGAATATGGCAGATAGAAAATCAAGGCAAATGCTAAGACGTGCAAAAGAATTAAATTCAAACTCCATATTAGTAGCTTGTGGATGTTATGCACAAGTGGCAAAAGAAGAATTAGAAAAAATACCAGAAATAGACCTAATATATGGAACAAATGAAAAAAATAAAATAGCAGATTTAGTTGACTCATTGGGGACGTTTCATTTTGCGTCATCTGTCCCTTTTGCGTCAAAAACAGAAAATGATAATAACATAAAAGAAACAAAAGTAACAGATGTAATGTATCAAAAAGAATTTTTAGATTTTGGAGTTACAGATTATACTGAAAAGACTAGAGCAGTTATAAAGGTACAAGATGGATGTGACAGATTTTGTTCATACTGTATAATTCCATATGCAAGAGGGCATATAAGAAGTAGAAAAATTCAAAATGTAGTAGAGGAAATAAAAACTATTGCACAAAAAGGAATTAAAGAAGTTATAATTACAGGAATACATGTAGCTTCATATGGAAGAGACATAAAAGAAAACATTGGATTGATAGATTTATTAGAAGAAATAAATAAAATAGATGGAATTAAAAGAATTAGATTAGGTTCACTAGAACCAACTTTAATTACAGAAGAATTCTTAGAAAGATTAACAAAACTAGAAAAAATATGTGACCACTTTCACTTATCATTACAAAGTGGATGTGATGAAACATTGAAGAGAATGAATAGAAGGTATACTACAGAAGAATTTAAAAAGTGTACAGAATTATTAAGAAAAGCGTATCCAAATGTTGCGTTAACAACAGATATAATAGTAGGGTTTCCTGGGGAAACAGATGAAGAATTTAATAAAACATATGAGTTTTTAAAAGAAATTAACTTTTACCAAATGCATATTTTTAAATATTCTCCAAGAAAAGGAACAAAAGCGGCTGTAATGCCAAATCAAATAGACGGAAACATAAAAGAGCAAAGAAGTACAAAATTAATAGAATTATCACATAATAATGAAATTAAGTATAATGAAGAAGAAATTGGAAAAGAATTAGAAGTATTATGGGAAGAAAAAGAGGATGAATATATTAAAGGACATACAACAAATTATAAAGTAGTAAAAATTCCATATAAGCCAATAGAAAATACGATATCAAAAGCCAAAATAGAAAAAGTGGAAAATTTAGAACTAATAGGTGTTGAAAGTTAAACAAAATTGGTATATAATTAGACACATTAAGAAGAGAACTTAGCAATGTTACTAATAAATTGATATATTGTTAAATAATAATTCATTTATAAAGATAGGAGAGAAAAGAATGGAAAAAGTAGACTTAAAAGATAAATATTTAAAATTTTTTGAAAGTAAAGGACACAAAATAATACCAAGTGCACCATTAATACCAGAAAATGACCCAAGTGTATTATTTAATACAGCAGGAATGCAACCACTTGTACCATATTTAATGGGACAACCTCATCCATTGGGAACAAGACTTACAGATGTTCAAAAATGTGTAAGATTAACAGACTTAGATGGTATAGGAGATAAGACTCACCACACATTTTTTGAAATGCTTGGAAACTGGAGTTTAGGAGATTACTTCAAAAAAGAAGCTATTTCATGGAGCTTTGAATTTTTAACTAAAGTATTAAACATTCCAGTAGAAAAATTAGCAGTAACAGTATTTGAAGGTGACGATTTAATTCCTAGAGATGAAGAGTCTGCATCAGTTTGGAAAGAAATGGGTATTCCAGAAGAAAGAATTAGTTATTTAGATAAGGATAATAACTTTTGGATTGCTGGAGAAGCAGGACCATGTGGACCAGATACAGAAATATTTTACTGGAGATCAGATGATCCAGTTCCAGTAAAACATGACCCAGAAGATGAAAGATGGGTAGAAATTTGGAACAATGTATTTATGCAATATGAAAAACATTTAGATGGTACAATTTCTGAACTTCCAAAGAAAAATGTAGATACAGGAATGGGAGTTGAAAGAACTGTTGCAATATTAGAAGGTGTAGATGATAATTACTTAACATCAATTTGGAAAGATGTAATAGATAGAATTGAAGAAATGTCAAATACAACTTATAAAGAAAATCCAGAAAGTATAAGAATAATTGCAGATCATATTAGAACAGCAGTATTCATTAGTGCAGATTACTCTGGAATAAAACCTTCAAACACAGATCAAGGTTATATTTTAAGAAGATTAATTCGTAGAATGATTAGACATGCTAAAAAGATAGAAATCGACTTAAATAGTGGATTTGAAAGAGAATTAGCAAGTATGATTATTGATAAATATAAAGATTACTACAAAGAATTAACAGATAACAAAGAAGTAGTTTTAGATGTACTAACAAACGAACTTAACAAATTCAACAAAACATTAGAAAAAGGTTTAAGAGAATTTGAAAAGATAGTTTCTCACTTAAATGGAAACATGTTAGATAAAGATTTAGCATTTAAATTATATGATACTTATGGATTCCCACTAGAATTAACAGTAGAACTTGCAAATGAAAAAGGAATAAAAGTTGATGAAGAAGGATTTAATCAAAAATTCAAAGAACATCAAGAAAAATCAAGAGCTGGTTCAGAACAAAAATTTAAAGGTGGTTTAGCAGGAGATAGTGAAATAGAAACAAGATACCACACAGCAACACACCTTTTAAATGCAGCATTAAAACAAGTAATGGGAAAAGATACACATCAAAGAGGTTCAAATATAACAGATGAAAGAATGAGATTTGACTTCAACTGCGACCATAAATTAACAGACGAAGAAAAACAAAAAGCAGAAGATTTAGTAAATGAATGGATAAAAGAAGCTTTACCTGTCACAGTAGAAGAAATGAGCAAAGAGGAAGCTATAAAATCTGGAGCAGAATGTATGTTTATAGAAAAATATCCAGATATAGTTACAGTATATACAATAGGAGATGTATCTAAAGAATTATGTGGAGGACCTCACGTAAAAAATACATCAGAATTAGGACATTTCAAAATAAAAAAAGAAGAAGCAAGTTCAGCAGGAGTAAGAAGAATTAAAGCAATTTTAGAGTAATATAGAAAAAAGAACGTTCAAAAAGAACGTTCTTTTTCTGCTTACTTAGCATAGAAACATGAGAAAGATTCAAAATATACAATACAGTAAAATGGACTTTTTATTCCATAGGCTTCATCATTAAAACATGTTTCGATGGTTTTCATAATAAATCCTTTTTCATATAAACCACTTCCTAAGAATTTTTTATTTATTGGAAAATTCTCAAGGTATTGCCGAATAGTTGAACTAACAGTTGCAATATCAAACTTAAATGAATACTCACTCCAACCTTTTGGAACAGTTTCAAATCCCCAACCGATACAATATTTACCGTCTTTAGTAATTTGATAAACTAATTTACAACCGCGATCAATTTCTTCTTGTGTCATATTTTTATAGTCCCCAGAATACTTTAAAGCAAATTCAAGGGCAATTTCTAGTTCATTTGAGTTTAATGCACCAGAAATTGTTAAAATTTGATTGCTAGAAAACATTATGTTTTTCCTCCTTAAATTGATTAAAGAAAATTTATAGTTACATTAATAGTAACATTATATATAAAATTATGTAAATTGTCAATTGATTAATATAGATTAATTGATTTTTAAAATTATCTATACTATAATATAGAATAATATTTAAAAGTTGAGGAGGATTAAAAATGGAAGATTGTATTTTTTGTAAAATAATAAAAGGAGAAATTCCTTCAAAAAAAGTATATGAAGATGAAGATGTATTAGCATTTCATGATATAAATCCAGCTGCTCCAATTCATATATTAGTAATTCCTAAAAAGCATATATCAATGCTTACAGATTTAACAAAAGAAGATGAAGCATTAATTGGAAAAATTTATACTACAATAAATAAAATTGCAAAGCAAGAAGGCTTTGAAAAACAAGGATTTAGAGTAATTGCAAATTGTGGTAAAGATTCAGGACAAGAAGTAATGCATATACATTTTCATATTTTAGGTGGAAAAGTGTTAGGAGATAAAATTGTTGGATAAATCATCAAATAGTCAAAGTATAAAAGCAAATTATAATTTTAAAATTAAAGTTAAAATTTAATTTGCACAAATTATCAAAAATTTAGTAAAAATGTAGAAAAAATATCCTCATTATGGTATAATAGAGTTAACTATAGACCAAGGAGGATATTTTTATGTTTGAAGGCAAATATTCAAAATTATTAACAGGATTATTAATTGCAGGTATAATTGCAGTTATAGGAATATTAGCAGGTATTGGAATTTATATTTCTAATAATGCTAAATTAAAAAAAGAGCAAGAAGATAGTGTAAACCATTATGATGAAAAACTTAATGAGACTATAGAAAATACAATAACTAATACAGTTACTGCAAATGAAGTAACACCTATAATAGGAGTAGAAAATGTAATTATAGATAATAATGGTAACACTACAACAGATAACAAAGAAAAGTATAAAGGATTTAATGTTGCTGGAACAATAGAGATACCAGCAATTAATTTAAAATATTTTGTATTAGAAAGTTCTAGTAAATCAGCTATAGAAGTAGCAGTAGGAATTTATGAAGAAGATATAACAGAATTAAATTTAGTAGGAAATACAACAATAGTAGGTCATAATTATCGTAATGGAACATTCTTCTCTAATAATAAAAAATTAGTAGAAGGAGATAAAATTTATATTACAGATTCAACAGGAAAGAAAGTAACATACATAATTTATAAAACATACACTACTACACCAGAAGATTCTTCACATTTATATAGAGATACAGCAGGAAAAAGAGAAATAACATTATTAACTTGTACAGATGATACACAAAGTAGATTGGTTATACTTGCAAGAGAGCAATAGAATTGTGAAAGGAGAGATATAATGCAAAAAGGAAAAAAAGTATTTAATATTATAATAGCTATAACTATAATTGCATTAATCTCTGTTGGTGGTTATGCAGCTTACTATTATATAAGTAATTATATAGAATTAAAAGAAGCTGAAAAAGCAGTTGATGAATTTGAAAATGATGTAATTGTAGTAAATATAGAAGATCAAAATACACCAGAAGAACCAACACAGACTGAAGAACCAGAAAATCAAAATGATACATCTAAAAATAACACAACGAATAGAACGTCAAGTGGAAGTTATTATAGAGGATACTCAATGATAGGTACTATACAAATTCCAAAAACAAAGGTAAAAATACCTATAGTAGATAAAGCAACACCTACATCTATGAAATCAGCAGCAGCAGTTATATATGGACCAGGACTAAATGAGGTAGGAAATACAGTAATAGCAGCTCATAATTATAGAAATGGTACATATTTTTCAAATAATAAAAAGTTGGTAGTAGGAGATAAAATATATATTACAGATTCTTCTGGAGATAAACTTGAATATACAATCTATAAAACACATACAGTAGATGCAACAGAGTTTTCTTATGCAACTAGAGATACAAAAGGAAAAAGGGAAATTTCATTATCTACATGTACAACAGATCCAGAACAAAGACTTGTTATATTAGCAAGAGAGAGTTAAAAATATAGAATAAATATGGCGAGTTTAAGATTTTCTTAAAATTTACATTTGCTAGAAAATCTTAGGCTTGTTTTTTTATTGGAATGTTTTTATGTAAAAAAATCTCGAAAATATTTTGGAAAATCTTTTGACTTTTACCAAAAATTGTAGTATAATATAAATGTAGTTGAAAAAGAGAATCGAAACCTTTCTTGACTGACGTAAACGAATAAAAATAGTAGAGAGGGAGTGCTTATATGTTCAATGTAGGTGATAAAATAGTATATCCAATGCATGGAGCAGGAACTATTGATGCAATTGAAGAAAAAGATATTTTAGGTGAAAAACAAGCCTATTACATCATAAAAATGCCAGGTGAGGTAAAAGTAATGGTACCAACAGTTAAGGCAGAAGAAATAGGTGTTAGAAATATAATAAGCAAAGAAAACGCAAGTAAGGTATTCGAAATATTAGAAGAAAATGAGACAGAAATGTCAAATAATTGGAATAAAAGATACCGTGATAACATGGAAAAAATGAGAAGCGGAGATATCTACGAAGTAGCAGATGTAGTTAGAAACCTAAGCTTTAAACAAAAAGAAAAAGGTCTATCTACAGGAGAAAAGAAAATGCTTAATAATGCAAAACAAATATTAGTTAGTGAATTAGTTTTAGCAGAGCATGCATCACAAGAAGAAGTAGAAACTTTAATAGATAATAAAATTACAATGTCATTTGAAGAATATAAATTACCAGAAGAACATGCAGCAAATGAAATTGGAAAAGATATTGTTAAAAAATTTATTCCATTTGATGGAACAGGAACAAACTTATAAAAAATTTAAGACGACTTATTATTAGTCGTCTTTATTGTATTATAAAAAGATTTGTAAATTTGGAATAAAATTATTAAGTATAGATAAGGATTATTGTTTATTACAAGAAGATTTTTTATAACCTGTAGATAAATTAGAAATATAATAAAAAACGAAAAATGTCATTTTACATAACATAAAAGAAGGATTTATGTTATTTATGTCGAATAATATATTTATGGTAAAGAAAGGTAAACCAAAATGGTAAGATATAGTGATGAGTTAATTGAAGAAATAAAGAGTAGAAATGATATAGTAGATATAATATCACAATATGTAGTATTAAAAAGAAGTGGTAGAAATTTTTTTGGATTATGTCCATTCCATAAGGAAAAATCACCTTCTTTTTCTGTTTCTCCAGACAAGCAAATTTTTCATTGTTTTGGCTGTGGTGTAGGCGGAAATGTTTTTCATTTTGTAAGTAAAATTGAAAACTTAAGCTTTAGAGAAACAGTAGAAATGCTTGCTGAAAGGTCAGGAGTAGAACTTCCTACACTTGAAAACGAAGAAGATAATAAACTATTACAATTAAAATCAAAAGTATATCAAATTAACGAATTAACGGCTAAATTTTATCATGAAAATTTATATAAGCCATCAGCTAAAAAAGCACAAGAATATGTAAAAAAGAGGAGACTAGATAATAATACATTAAAAAACTTTTTAATAGGTTATTCTGGGACTTTTAATGAATTATATTTAATGCTAAAGGCAAAAGGCTTTACAGAAGAGGAAATATTAGCATCTAGTTTAGTAAATAAAATTCAAGATGGTAAATTTATAGACAGATTTAGAGGAAGACTTATGTTTCCAATTCAGGATGTTAGAAACAGGGTTATAGCATTTGGTGGTAGAGTCTTAGATGATAGTAAACCTAAATACATAAATTCACCTGAAAATATAGTTTATAGCAAAGGAAGACATCTATTTGGACTCAATGTTGCAAAAAGATCTGACTTAAAGAAAATTATTATTGTTGAAGGTTACATGGATGCTATATCACTTCATCAAAGAGGAATTTCGTATGCAGTAGCTTCTTTGGGTACAGCTATGACAGAAGCTCAGGGAAGATTACTTAGAAGAAGTAGTCAGCAGGTTATAATAGGTTATGACGCAGATGGAGCTGGACAAGCTGCTACAATGCGTGGACTAGAAATTTTACAAGGATTAGGCTGTGATGTTAGAATTCTACAAATAGAAGGTGCAAAAGACCCAGATGAATTTGTTGTAAAATATGGACCAGAAAGATTTGAAAAACAAGTAGAAAAGGCAATTTCATTGGTAGAATATAAAGTAAAAGTACTAAAAAATAGTTTGAACCTTGAACATCCAAATGACAAAATCAAATTTCTAAAAGAAATTGCAAAAGTACTTTCAAAAATCGACAACGAAATTGAAAGAGAAGTTTATGTACAAAAAATAGCATCTGAATATCAAATTTCAAAAGAGGCAATTTATGCAGAAATCAGTAAATTAGAAAATACAGCTACAACAAGTAAAAAAATACTTGAAAAATCAAAGCCAAGGTTAGAAGTAAAACCAACAATTAAAGAAGATAATGCAAATGATAAAAAAGAAAAATTAATAATATATCTTTTAATTAATTATCCAAACGAAAGCTATGAAAAAATAAGAGCAAAAGTAAGTGTAGAGGATATAAAAAACGAAACAAACAAAGCTATAATAAAAAAATTGTATGAAGAATTCGAAAAAGGAAATATTAATACAAATAATGTACTAGATTGGTTTGAAGATGAAAATATCATTAATGAAATTACATGGATTTTAGCATATGACTTTGAAATTACAGAAGTAAACAAGTGTATAGATGATATATTAAAAATATATGAAAAAGAAAAAATTACATTAGAAAGAAATGAAATTTTAAGACAACTTGAAGAAGAGGGCTTAACTCAAGAGCAAAAATATGAATTAGAAAAAAGGCTAAATGATATTATTATACAATTAGTCAAAATGAAGTAGGGGGGATTATCAGTGGCAAAAACTGAAGAATCAGAAAAAAAAGTAAAAGAAACTAAAACTAAGAAAATAAAAGAGGAAGAAGTATTAGAAGAAAAAACTAATAAACAAGAAGAAATAAAAACTAAAAAAAGTAAAGAATCAAAAGTCAAAGAAGAAAAAGAGGTTAAATCTAAAAAAACTAAACAAGAAGAAACATTAGAAGAAGAAAATAATTCTAAAAAGACTAAAAAAGAAGAATCAGCAGATGAAAAGAATACGGAAGAGGCTAAAAAAGATAAAGTAAAAGAAATTATAGAAAAAGCAAAAAGCAATGGAAAAATGACTTATGGAGAGCTTGCAAGTGAATTAGAAGAAGACAATCCAGAGCAAATAGATAAAGTTTTTGATGCATTCGAAGATTTAGGACTAGATTTAGAAGAAGATTTAGAAGAACCAAATATTGAAGACTTAGAAGAAGTTGAAGATATTAAATTAGAAGATATTGACTTAACTGCAGGAATGGATGGAATAAATGTAGATGATCCTGTTCGTATGTATTTAAGAGAAATTGGTAGAATTCCGCTATTAACTTATGATCAAGAATTAGAGCTTGCAGAAAAAGTATTACAAGGTGATGAAGAAGCAAAACAAAAGCTTGCAGAATCAAACTTAAGATTAGTTGTTAGTATTGCTAAAAAATATGTAGGAAGAGGAATGTTATTATTAGATTTAATACAAGAAGGAAATATGGGTCTAATAAAAGCAGTTGAAAAATTTGATTATACAAAAGGATTCAAATTTAGTACTTACGCTACATGGTGGATTCGTCAAGCAATTACAAGAGCAATTGCAGACCAAGCAAGAACAATTCGTATTCCAGTGCATATGGTAGAAACAATAAATAAATTAATACGTACATCAAGACATCTATTACAACAATTAGGTAGAGAACCTACCCCAGAAGAAATTGCAAAGGAAATGGAAATACCAGTTGAAAAAGTAATGGAAATTCAAAAAATAGCACAAGATCCGGTATCATTAGAAACACCAATTGGTGAAGAAGATGATTCACATTTAGGTGATTTTATCAAAGATGATTCTATTAAAGGCCCGGAAGATGTTTTTAAGAGTGAAGTTTTGAAAGATCAGATTGATAAAGTATTGAAAGAATTACCTGAAAGAGAAGAAGCAATTGTTCGTATGCGTTTTGGATTAGATGGCACAGGAACAGTGAAAACTTTAGATGAAGTTGGTAAAATATATGGGATTACTAAGGAAAGAGTCCGTCAGATTGAGAATAAAGCGATGAGAAGATTGAAAATGATCATCAAGACAAAAGAAGAATATACGGACTTAGATGAGGAGTGAGGAATGGACGCAGTAAGGGAAAAACTAATTGAATTAGAGAAACAATATAATGAAATCAGTGATCAGCTGATTAGTGATGAAGTCATTTCGAATCCTAGAAAGATTACAAAGCTTTCTAAGGAACAGGCACAGTTGAGTGGCTCTGTAGAAGCATGGCATGAATTACAGGAATTGGATTCTAGAATCATGCAGGCAGAAGAAATGCTTACAGAAGAAGATCCTGAAATGAAGGAAATGGCACAGCTTGAATTGGATGAATGTGTTCCTGAAAGAGAAGCACTTTTAGAGAAGATTCAAAAGATGTTGATTCCTAGAGATCCTGAAGATGGCAATGATGTGATTATGGAAATCAGAGGTGG